>JAITWC010000112.1 GCA_031285485.1 Alistipes sp. | reverse complement strand
ACGCCCCGATTTGTCGTTTTATGAGAGGGAATACCTACCTTTGCAAGGAAGCAAACGGGCAAAGTGCTTTGAAATCGGGCTGTCGCAACGTTCCGTGGATTATCGCCGAACAAGTCGGCTGGTTACGAATCCAGTTATGTTGCGGGACGTCGAGTGGCTTAACGTGTATATTTTACAAAATGGCGGACAACGACTGGAAATCGCGGCTCGGGATGGTCTATTCCACCGACCCCGACTTTAAATACCAAACCGAAGAGAGGTCGGGAGCGGCAACCCTCGCCCCGGAGAGACAAAACATGTGTGTGAGCCTCGACCGGAAAAAGCGCGGCGGGAAACAGGTGACCCTCGTCACCGGATTCACCGGATCGGACGACGACCTTGTCGCCCTCGCAAAAGCACTTAAAACGCGCCTCGGAGTGGGTGGAGCCGCAAAAGACGGAGAAATTATCGTTCAGGGAGACTTCCGCGACCGCGTGGTCGAGTTATTACAGGCACAGGGATATGTCAGGAGTAAAAAAATTTAACGTCGCGCTGTCGGTGTGCCTGCTGTGGGCCGCGAACGCCGGGGCGCAGTACTACGACTGGGGCACGTCGCCAGTGAACGTCCGCTGGCGCAGCATTAAAACACCCGACGTGAAACTGATCTACCCCGCCGATTTTGAAGAGTCGGCACGCCGCACGCTATGGTATCTCGACACCGTGCGCACACACATAGGTTACGGTTTCCGCCACGGCACGATGCGAACCCCGGTGGTGATACACTCCCGGAACACCCAGGGCAACGGAATGGTAATGTGGGCCCCGAAACGGATAGAGCTTCTGGCCGCACCCGGAGCGACCTACTCCGAGCCGTGGCTCAAACAGCTTGCCATCCATGAGTACCGACACAACGTGCAGTTCAACAACCTGCGGCGCGGGGTGATGCGGCCTCTGACGTGGCTGTTGGGTCAGCAGATCGCCTTCGTGGGCAGCGCGCAGTTCTCGATCTATATCACCGAGGGCGACGCCGTGATGGCCGAAACGGAGCTGAGCGCCTTCGGCCGTGGATTGCAACCGTCGTGGACAATGCACTACCGGGCCGCCGGAGATGTGGGCACACCCAAATACACCACCGATTACTGGTTCAGCGGCTCGTTTCGCGACTACGTTCCCGACCACTACCATATCGGCTACCAAATGGTGCGCTGGAGCTACGACCACTTCGGCAACCACATCTGGGACGACGTGGCACATTACGTCGCCCGCAATTCGCAGTTCATCGTGCCGATATGGATAAGGATGAACCGTTATATCGGTCTGTCTCAATCTCAACTCTTCCACCGCGCCTTTGCCGACCTCAACTCACACTGGCAGTCGCTGCCGCGGGTCGACGATTCATCGATGAGGATCGACACTCCCGAAAACTCCTATACCACATACCGATGGCCGCTGTGGCTCGACAATAAGACGCTGGTCGCGTTCAAGAGCGACCTCAAGGGCACCAACCGCCTCGTGCGGGTGACGGTGAACGGCTCGGGAGCAGACTACGGCAAGGCACGCAGGAACGAAAAGGTGCTGGGGTGGACGGGACAGGTGTCGTCGCGGCCCGCGTTGGACGCCGACGGGGTGTTGTGGTGGACGGAGTTCCGCCGCAGCCTGCTGTGGGACGAACGGGTTTCGTCGCGTCTCGTCTCGCGCGATCTCGCCTCCGGGCGACGCCGGACACATCCGTCCGCCGATCAGGTACTCTACCCGACCCCCGTCCCGGATAACATCGCCTATGTGGCTTACAATTACTCGGGCCGTTTCTCGATCGTGAACGGCAATCGGCAACTCGACCTGCCGCACGGCGTCGAAGTGACCGGCCTCGCGTGGGACGACGTAACCGCCGCACTCTACTTCATAGGGCTCGACGACGGAGGGATGTTCCTCGGAAAGGCAGGAGCCGCGGGAACTTCACCCGATCGGTGGCAGCGTCTCACCCCGTCGCGACACATCACGATCAGCGATCTGAGGGCGGGTGGAGGGCGGCTCTACTTCGGTTCGATAGTCTCAGGCAAGGACGAGGCACACTTTTACGATCTCGCCACGGCCACTGAATACAGGCTCTCCACATCCACCTACGGCTCGTTCCAGCCATCCACTCCCGGCCCCGATGGACGCGTTGCCATCACCACGTACGACCGGCACGGATACCACCTCGCATTGCAAAACCCCGCCACGGCCGCCGTGCAGGAGCAACGTACGCTCCCCGTCGATCTCGTGAACCCGGCCTGGAAACGGTGGGAAGTCGCAAGCATGGACGGCTTTGTCTACACACCCGAAACTGCCGAACGATCCGCCGCGGAGTACAAGTCACGCCGGTTCAGCAAGATCGCAAACATCTTACAGCCCCACAGCTGGGTGCCTGCCGACTTCTACCCCCCAGCCGCGATCTCCGAGGCCGACCTCACCGCAAACATAGGGGCAACGATCATCTCTCAGAGCCTTCTGTCCGACGCGGTGTCGTGGCTCGCCTACGGATGGAACCCGCGGGGAGGGTCGATGATGAGAGGAGGGATGTCGTACCGCGGTCTCGGCCCCACCATAGACGTGGACTTTACATGGGGAGGCGCCTCACAAGTCCGCCACACCCAGATACCCGACTGGCTGCCGACAGAAAATAAAAAACACCTCGAAGTAACCACCCGAATCTCCCTCCCCATGACCGTCTCCTCCGGACGATGGTACTCATCCGTGACACCTTCCGCCGAATATCAATACTCCAACGGTTTACTGTTCCGGACAATGGATGACGAACACGGTAAACTTACCCGGGGATTGGAAAGGCTCGTCGTGTCGCTCAGATACTCAGGCCGAACACGTACCGCACTTTCGGAATTTCTGCCTCGCTGGGGCTTCACGGCAAGAATATCACACGTCTCGAACCCCACCAACAGCGACTTCGCTCCCGTCTGGACGGCTTCGGCCGCCACATGGCTCCCCGGCATAGTAAGGCCGCACAGCCTCAAACTGCAATTCGCAATGCACCAAACACCCGGAAACAGCAAAGGCCCCTACACTTTCAGAGTAAAAGAACTCTTCCCGAGAGGGGCCTTTTACAACTTCTCAGCCCGGCAATGGAGATCGACATCCATAGACTACCAATTTCCCTTCTGGTATCCCGAAGGGGGCATAACAAGCATAATCTACTTCAAACGAGTGCGCCTGAACCTGTTCGCCGACTACGCCTTGTGGAAAGGATCCGATTTCAACACCAAATTCAACCGCCTCCACTCCTTAGGAGCCGACCTGATAATCGACATGAACCCACTGCGCCTGCCGGCCACAAACCACCTCACAACAACCCTGACCATCGCCAAACCAAGCGACCGACAGGGTGTGTGTTTCAACGCCTCCCTCGCGATGCCGTTTTAGGCAGCCTACTGAATGTCGACGGCGAATGGCATTCTGGCCTGGATGCCGCCTTCGTTCAGGACGTTTCGGATGTTTTGGTATTGGTTGTAGAGAGGCCCGAGTTCGTCTTTCATGATTCGGGTTCGGATCGAGGCAGAGAGTCCTCCCAGCAGGGCGTCGAGAGGTGAGGGTTCGGCGGTTACTTCCCAGATCCGGAAGTCGCCGGATACACCCACGCGGTCGGCGGCCAACGACACTGCTTCGGCGAGTCCTCCGAATCCGTCTATCAGTCCTATTTCGAGGGCGTCGTCTCCAGCCCACACCCGGCCTTGCCCTATGTTGTCCACCGCTTCGGGGGTCATGTTGCGTCCTTCGGCAACGTGTCCCACGAAGGTGGTGTAGACATCCTCCACCGATGTTTGGATGTAGGCCAATTCTGCCGACGAGGGTGAGCGGTATGCCGATCCCAGGTCGGCGTAACGGCCCGTGTTCACGACGTCGGTCGTTACCCCCAACTTGTCTTTGAGTGCGCCTCCGACGTTATAGAACAGTCCGAACACACCTATCGAGCCGGTCAGCGTGGCGCGGTTGGCATAGATTGCGTCGGCCGGTGCGGCTATGTAGTATCCTCCCGAGGCCGCAAGCGCTCCCATCGACACGATGAGCGGTTTCTCGGCTTTCAGCAGTTCCAGCTCCCTCCACATCACTTCCGAGGCGAGCGCGCTGCCGCCGGGCGAGTTTATCCTCAGCACCACGGCCACGGCGTCCTCGTCCTCGCGGGCACGGCGGATCTTCTCCACCATCGGGTCGCTGCCCACTTCTCCGCGGGCCCCCGATCCCGAAACTATCGTTCCCTCGGCGTAGATCACGGCTATCTTGTTCTTCGCCGACGGATTCGGGGCCGACACCTGGGTGGCGTAGTCGCCGAGCGATACTATCCCGGGTTCTTCGCCCTCCGCGGTACCCGCCAGTTCGGCGAGCCTGTCCGTTACCTGATCCTCGTACCGGAGGTCGTCTATCAGCCCGTTCGCGACAGCCGCCGCGGGAGAGTCGATCGTCAAACCGTCGGCGAACGCCTGGAGATCGGCCACAGGAATATCGCGCGACGCCGACACCTGCTCCAGAACCATGCCCCACAGCGCCCCCGTCATCTTCTCGTACTGGAGCCTGTTCTCCGGACTCATCCTGTCCAGAATGTAAGGTTCCACGGCGCTCTTGAACGACCCGTGGCGAATAACCACCGGTTCGACACCCAGCTTGTCGAACAGCCCCTTGTAGAAGATCAGGGTCGAGGAAAGGCCCTTCCACTCCATGCCCCCGGCCGGATTGGTGTAAACTTCATCCGCCACCGAAGCGAACCAGTACGCCAGCTGGCTGTAAGCCTCTTGGTAGGCCACAACGAACTTGCCGCTCTCCTTAAATCGCTCCAGCTCGGCGCGAACCTCCTCCAACGAGGCCAGGGAAGCGCTCGCCGACTCGCCCAGCCTGATATATATCCCCTCGATACGATCGTCCGCGGCGGCGGCCTGAACAGCCTGCAATGTCTTCAACAAGGTCATGCGCGGAACGACCTCCATCCGCTGAAAATCGAATCCGTCCAAGGGGGAGACCGCCGGAGAATCGGTCATGGCCCCCAGATCCAACTGCAAAACCGACCCCCGCGCTACAACGACCGAAGGAGACGACCCGAACGACGCCACCATTCCCACGACGACCATCGTCCACAACATCACCACCAGACCGAATCCAACGATCACCGCCAACAACGATGCGAAAAATGTCCTACCGAAATTCATAAATATGATTTTTTAATGTGAAAATTATCATTGTGGTCGTTGCACGGAGTTGTGCAACCCTGTCCGAGGGCAAAAACATACTTGCACAGTGTTGTGCAAGTCCGTCCGGGCTGTCGCATTTTCATGTTCGTTGGCCTAACTGTCGCCTGAGCTGTTCGCATTTCGAAGTGTGGCGGCAAAGGTATGTTAATTTTTGTAATTTTGTGGCCTGTACATGTTTTGAGATGGTTGACAGAGAGGATATTTCGATGGTTCTGGACGGGATTTTGCATCCCGAGGGAGGTGTCGGGCTGGTTTCCGGCGGATTTGTGGGGGAAATCGGGGTGATCGGCGATCGGATCGAGGTCGAGTTGCGGTTCCGGCGTGGCCGCGATCCCTTTTCGGGGTCACTGCGTCGTCGTGCCGTGGAGGTTTTGACGGATGCTTTTCCCGGAATGGGTGTCGGGGTGACGGTTGCGGCGGCCGGGGTGCCTCCCGTTGTGGAGCCGGAACGTCGGTTGGCCGGTGTCGACCGTGTTTTGGCCGTGGCGAGCGGCAAGGGCGGCGTCGGTAAAAGCACGGTTGCCGCCGGTCTGGCTTTGGCACTGGTTGAGGATGGTTATCGTGTCGGGGTTTTGGACGCCGACATATACGGGCCTTCCCAGCCTTCGCTGTTTGGCGTCGAGGGCTGGTTGCCCGTGGCGGAGGCCGACGGGGACGACGGGATGATCGTTCCGGCGGAGAGTTCCGGTGTTAAGATAATGTCGATAGGTTTCTTCATATCTCCGGACGATGCCCTGCTCTGGCGTGGGCCCATGGCTGTGAACGCTTTGCGCCAGTTGATCCGTCAGACGGCCTGGGGCGGACTCGATTACCTGCTTGTGGACCTGCCTCCGGGTACCGGCGATGTTCATCTGTCCGTCGCGACGGAGTTGGAGATTGACGGCGCGATCATCGTGACTACTCCGGGGCGTCTTGCGGTGGCCGATGTAAGGAGGGGGGTGGAGATGTTCCGTTCGGAGGGGATCGGGGTTCCCGTGTTGGGCGTGGTGGAGAACATGGCGTGGTTTACCCCCGCCGAACTGCCCGGAAACCGGTATTATATCTTCGGCAAGGGGGATGGCCGGGAGTTCGCGGCCGGAGCGGGGATCGACTTTCTGGGGGATGTTCCCATCGTGATGCCTGCGTCTGGAAGCGATGGCGGCGACCGGCCCGGCCCGGCCCCCGCTCCGGGGTTGCGGGAGTATTACGGGGCGATCGCGCGGCGTGTTGTGGATAAGGTCGGGGGGAAGTGTTGAGAAGTTGTGCGCGGGATGTCGGTAAGTTCCGGTAGTTAGGCGGCGGGCCGGTATTGTTAAAAGTTGCCGGCAGGCGGTCGACACAAAACAGCCGGAATTGTTGAGATATTTGTCTGTGTCGATATGTTGAAATCTGTTATAAACATTGTTTACAACGGTAAAAAGGCCGCCTTGCGAAGCGACACCGTCGTGTCAACCCCCGCGGAGTAAAAAATGATAACTATTTTTGCGCAGCGCGCCTGAGAACTTACCGACAGTGTGAACACCCATTATTGTTATTCGTATTAAATATATATTAAGATTAAAAAAATAAAAGAATAAAAAATGAACGCGGCCGAAAAGATATCCGAACTGAAAAAACAGAAGAACGCCGTCATCCTCGCGCACTACTACACCCGGCCCGAAGTTCAGGACGTGGCCGATTTCACGGGCGATTCGCTTGCGCTGTCGCAGCGGGCGGCGGCTACCGGCGCCGACATCATAGTTTTCGCGGGTGTGTACTTCATGGCGGAGACGGCGAAGATACTTTCGCCGGGCAAGAAGGTTCTCATACCCGATCCGGAGGCGGGATGTTCGCTTGCGTCGTCGTGTCCGGCGGGTGATTTCGCCGTTTTCCGCGCCGCGCACCCCGGTGCGACGGTGGTGAGCTACGTCAACACGACCGCCGGGATAAAGGCGCTGACCGACATTTGCTGCACGTCGACCAACGCGCTCGACGTCATAAACTCCATACCGGAAGACCGGCCGATAATCTTCGCCCCCGACCGCAACCTCGGTGCGTACCTCCAGAAAATGACCGGGCGCGGCAACATGATCCTTTGGGACGGCGCGTGCCACGTTCACGAGGAGTTTTCGCTTGAGGGGATACTGGCGCTGAAGACGAGGCATCCCGGAGCGCCTGTTTTGGCGCACCCCGAGTGCCGCGGGCCTGTTCTCGCGGTTGCGGACTTCATCGGCTCGACGTCGGCGATACTGCGTGAGGCTGGCCGCAACCCGGCGGAGACGTTCATCGTTGTGACTGAACCGGGAATACTCCACGAGATGAGGAGATCGCACCCCGACAAGACTTTCATCCCCGCGCCGCCGACCGATCCCGCGTGCGCGTGCAACGACTGCGCCTACATGAAGCTGGTGACCCTCGAAAAGATACTTTCGGCGCTTGAGACGTGCTCGCCCGAGGTTTTGGTTCCCGAATCGACGAGGGCGGCGGCCGAAAGGTCGATCCGCAGCATGCTCGCTCTGGGTTGCTGACCATCTCGGCGGCGCGGTTCGGGCGGTGCTCCGGGCGGGGCGGCTGTTTTGGCGCGTTCGGCGCGTCGTTTTGCGGGATCGGAACTTTTTTTTACCTTCGCGTGTCCGACGCAACGACCGGAACGACGATTTTGCCGTTTGCGTGCCCGACGCAGGGGGCAAAACGGAGAATTTACCGCTTGCGTCACCGACGCAACGATAAAAATTATAATTTTGTAATCATAAATTTAAAACGCAAATGAAACGTAAATTATTTTTAGGCCTTGCCGGTGTTGTCGCCACGACCGCCGCGGTTACCGCAACAGTATCGAGTGTAAACAACGCTCCCGAAATTTCCGATCTCATGATCAAAAACATCGAGGCGTTGTCGCAATACGAGGGCAGCAACGAGGTTTGCCTCAGTGATGCCCGGACCACGTGTACGCTTTGGCTGGACCTTGGTAACGGATGTTTGGAGTCTCATACGGTATGCAATCGTGTGAAAGAATATTTGTAGACGATGAGATTGTTTTCAGTAAGGAACATTGCCCTGCTGGCAATGCTTTTGGGTTCCTCCTGCGGGAACGCACAGAGGGGCGGTTCCGGCGAATGGCTGTACGGAGAGAGAGAGCTTTCCGCACACAGGCTGTTTACCGATTCGGAAATCTTGTCCGTGTGGTCATTGGACATTCTGGATTCCCTGATCGTGGTCAACACGCCGCAGGAAAAGACCCAGTTCAAAGTGTACAGGATACAGGGAGACTCCCTCAAACACACGGATACTTTTTTACACGTCGGCAGAGGGCCCCTCGAAGTTTCGTTAGGATTCGGATACGATATGCCGGAGAACAACACGTATGTCGTGACCGGTATAAATCCCTGCGGAAAGATCATATCCATCCCCAAAGACAAGGGCCTCTCTTCGACCGCGCATTGGAATGTCTATGAAAATCCCGCGTTGCGTCCCTGTGTCGGTGTGGTTCCGCTGGATCCCGTTTCGATGCTTGTGGTAAAAGGGGCCGACAACAGCGGTAAAATGTTCGCCCTGCTGGACACGTCGAGTGGCCGGATGACCGATCTGGATATCGGTTTTCCCGAAGACGGCATCGATGTGCCTTATCACGAAAGGGTCTCGGCATACACGGGCCATATCGCGAAGAGACCGCACATCCGCCAGTTTGTTCACAGTGCGTATTCGTGGGCGATCGTGACGATTTACGATATCGATGAATCCGGTGCGGTGCGAAGCATCCCGATCCACAACGAGGTGCCGAGAGATTTTCGGGATCCGTCGAATCGTATGGGATACGGGCTTGCCGTCACCCCGGATTATATTTTTTTGAGCGACCCGAAGTTGACGCGCGGTGAGTTGAGAGGAGATCCGATGGCGAAAAACGGTTTCCCTGCCGGATATTCCGATGAATTGTCCGTGTACGACTGGCAGGGCAGGCCGGTCGTAAAGCTGCATCTGTCGGAAGCTGTCTGCTACATGAAGGTGGATGAAGACAATAAGCATCTTTACGCCATCTCGCTGGATGCCGACAGTTTTGAATATCATTTCGTTCGTTACGATTTGGGCGGCGTCCTGTAAATCGACGGCCAAAGAGACGAAATTACTCCTTGCCCCCCGGAGGCAACGGCCCCGGAGACGAATTTCCCTCTTGCCTCCCGGAGGCAACGGCCAAAAAGACGATTTTGCTCCTTGCCTCCGGGGGGCAAACGGCAAAAAGACGAAATTGCTTCTTGCCTCCGGGAGGCAAAGGCCAAAGAGACGATTTTGCCTCTTGCCCTCGGGGGGCAACGACCAAAAAGACGAAATTACCCCTTGCCCCCCGGAGGCAAACGCCAAAATGACCGAATTACCAACCAAACTAAAAATAAAAAGACCATGAAACGAGCCGGAATCAAGTTACACAGCCTTCAGAACGCCGAACACTTCGAGTTTCACGCCGACGTGCTGGCCGAGATCGGGAAAACCACCCCCGCCGCCCTCAAATCGGTCGAACAGTGCGCCGAGTACGCCGCCGCTTTCCGTCGCGAGGACGGGATAATGAAGCAGATCCGCGCCGACGCCCTCACCGCCGAGATCGCCACCGCCGACCACGCCCGCGACGTCACCTTTCACGGCCTGACGGCCGCGTGGGAGGCCGCGATGCACCATTTCGACCCCGCCACGGCCGCCGCCGCGCACCGTCTGGAACCCGTGTTCCGCACCTACGGCAACGCCGCGTCCGAGGCGCTGGCCAAGGAGAGCGCCGACATCTTCAACCTCTTGCAGGAGCTGGCCGAGAAGCACACCGTCGACGTCGAGACGCTGGAGCTGGTGCCGTGGATCGCGGAACTCGACCGCCGCAACGTCGCGGTGGAGACTCTGATGCGCCGACGTTACGGCGAACAGGCCGAGCGTCCCGCCGGTTCGCTGCGCGAGGCGCGTCTGGAGGTCGACGCGGCCTTCTACACGGTCGTCGATCGTGTAGAGGCGCTGTCGCTGGTCGAGGGGGGCGCGGTTTACGACGGCTTCATCGCCCGGGTGAACGCCATTATCGAGCGCGCGATGGGGATCCTCGCCGCCCGCCGCGGACGCGCCGCCGCCGCCAAAGCCCGCGAACAGGCCGAGGCCGCAGCCACGGAACAGGATACGGCCACCGCGCGGGAGCATTGAACCGGAACGGGAAAACAGGGGCGAAACCTCATCGGCTGCCGACCGCTGTCGCGGCGGGATTGACCGCGGTCGCCCTGTTTTACAGCGTGTGCAATACGTTCGGTCATTTGGACGGCACGGGTGCGATGCGCAATGTGGGGCGACTGTTGGAGGGGTTCCCCTCGCTGATCGTACCGTTCGTCGTCTACGCGGTGGCGCTGGCCCTGGCGATCGTATCGGTCCGTACCCGCGGAAGCGCCGCCGGAATGGCCGTTCTTTCCGTCGCCGCCATCGGGTGCGCGTTCCACTTCGTCCTGCTGGTGTTGCTGCTGGCGATGAACATGTGAAACCGCCCGCCCGCCGCCGTTACTGCCGGTCGAGGATCGATGCGAGGGGGGAGAGTTGGGCGTGGTTGGTGAGGTCGACCTGGATGGGGACTACCGAGGCGTAACCGTGGGTGAGGGCCCATTCGTCGGTGTCGGTGGCGTCGGGCTCGGCGTTGCGGAACGCGCCCGTGAGCCAGAAATAGTCGCGGCCCCAGGGGTTGCGGCGGCAAAAAAACTCCTCCCTCCAGTGGCCGCGGCACTGACGGCACACCTTAATGCCCTTGAGCTCTTCGGGGCGCGCCACGGGAACGTTGACGTTGAGGCAAAGCGGCGTGGCGGGTCTCGATCCGAGGATCCCTCTCACCACCTCGCGGGCGACCATGCCGGCAGCCTCGAAGTCGGCGTCCAAAGAGTGATCGTCGAGCGAGAAACCGATCGAGGGCACGTCGTAGAACCCCCCTTCGATAGCCGCGCCCATCGTGCCGGAGTAGAGCACGTTGATGGCGGCGTTCGATCCGTGGTTGATGCCCGAACAAACGAGGTCTATCTTGCGGTCGGCCAGCAGGTGGTCGAGGCCCATTTTTACGCAGTCGACAGGGGTGCCGCTACACGCGTACACTTCGAGTCCCGGCTCCTCGCGCACTTTGCGGAGATAGAGCGGGCTCGACATCGTGATGGCGTGCGACATGCCCGACTGGGCGGTTTCCGGCGCCACCACCACTATGTTGCCGAACTCGCGCAGCACCTCGATCAACCGCGCAAGTCCGCGCGCGCTGAACCCGTCGTCGTTTGTCACAAAAATCAACCTTTCATCCATATTTTCACCGTTGAGGATGCAAAGATAAAAAAAAGATGTTTACCTTTGCGCCCTATTGTTGAAAAGTCCAACCGCTTTCATTGGGTCGGCCACAAGAGATGGCGGCAGCGGGAATGTTGGCAATTAAAACCTTAAAGCAATGAACAAAGACGAACTCATCAGGGTAGCGCAGCGGTCGATGTGGCCCGAGAAAGAGGTTCCCGAATTCCAGAGTGGCGACACTATCACGGTGACCTACAAGATCATCGAGGGAAGCAAGGAACGTCTGCAAAGTTTCCGCGGCGTGGTGATCCAGATCAAAGGCAGCGGCCAGACCAAGATGTTCACCATCCGCAAGGTGTCGAACGGAGTGGGCGTCGAGCGTATCTTCCCGCTCTACTCGCCTCACATCGACTCGATCGAGGTGAACAAACGGGGCGTTGTGCGCCGCGCGCGCATCTTCTACCTCCGCGCACTCACCGGCAAAAAGGCACGCATCAAAGAGCGTCGCTACTCCGGCCCTAAAAAAGAGGCGTAACCGGACGGTCAAGAATTTGGAACGACACTGTGAGGGTGTCGTTCTTTTTTTGCGCGGTCACTCCGAAAAATAGTCGCGGATGGCGGAGGCACGGGATGCACCGACAACGGCGGCAAGTGCCTCGGGGGTGGCGGCGCGGATGGCGGCCACGGTCTTGAACTCGCGCAGCAGCGCGGCAATGCTCTTCGGCCCTACGCCGGGGATGTTCTCCAGCTCGGAGCGGATGAACGCCGCCGAGCGTTTGTCGCGGTGGAACGTGATGCCGAACCGGTGCGCCTCGTCGCGTATGTGCATCATCACCTTCAGTGGCTGGCCGTTGCGCGACAGATAGTAGGGCTCGGGGTCGGAGGGGAAGAACACCTCCTCGATACGCTTGGCCAGCCCCACTAACGGCACCCGGTCAGCGATGCCCAGTTCGGTGAACACCCCGTAGGCCGCGCTGAGCTGACCCTTGCCGCCGTCCACAACGACCAGATCGGGCAGCGGCGCGCCCTCGGCCAGCAGGCGAGAGTAACGGCGCCCAACTATCTCGCGCATCGAGGCGAAGTCGTCGGGGCCGACCACCGTTTTGACGTTGAAATGGCGGTATTCGCGCCGCGAGGGTTTGCCGTCGCGGAACACCACGCAAGAGGCGACGGGGTGGGTGCCGCCGAGGTTCGAGTTGTCGAAACACTCTACGTGGCGCGGCTCGCGGGTCAGGTGCAGTTCGCGCTGCATGGCGGCCATGACGCGGTTGGCGGCCTTTTCGGGCTCTTTGATCTCAAGGTTTTTGAGGTGCTCGGCCCGGGCGAGGCGGGCGTTCTTTTCGGCGAACTGAAGCAACCCCAGCTTATCCCCCCTTTGCGGCACGGTGAACCTGCGACCCGGAAAAAGTTCTTCTTCGGGGAGGAAGGGCACTATAACTTCGCGTGCGGATTCGCCTCCCACCCGTTCCGAGATCTGGGTTATGGCGGCGCTCAACACGGCGCGGGGGTCTTCCTCGGCGCCGGGAGCTATCTGCACGGTGAGCGATCCGGTGACGGTGCCGCCCACAATTCGGGCGAAGGAGCACCACGCCGTGTCGTCGTCGGCCACGAGAGCGAAGACGTCGAGGTCGCCCAGCGACGGCGAGGCGATCACCGACCGCGACGAGTAGCCTTCCAGCAGGTCGAGGCGGTGTTTGAAGAGCGCGGCGGCCTCGAATCTCAGCTCGGCGGCGGCCTTGCGCATGGCGGCGGTGAGCGACCGTCGCACCGGGCCGAGTTCACCGCGAAGCATGGCCCGCGCCATGTCGACGCCAGCGTCGTAATCCTCGGCCGTCTGGCGTCCGGCGCATGGGGCCTTGCAGTTGCCGAGGTGAAATTTGAGGCAGGGACGGTAGCGGCCCCGTGCGATCTCCTCCGGCGCGAGGTTGAGCGAGCAGGTGCGGAACGCGAACAACGCGTGGAGTATCTCCAGCAGGTTTTTCTGCACGCCGATCGAGGCGTAGGGGCCGAAGTGGGCCGACCCGTCGCGCTCCACCCGTCGCGTGGAGCGGATGCGGGGGAATGGTTCGCGGCGCACCACGATCCACGGATAGGTCTTGTCGTCCTTCAGCATGGCGTTGTAGCGCGGCTGGAGGGTTTTGATGAGCGAGTTCTCAAGAAGCAGGGCGTCGGTCTCGCTGTCGGTCGCGATGTGGCGCAGCTCGACGGCGCGGCGCACCATCAGGCGGATCTTGGAGGGGAGGCGGCTCTCGACGAAGTAGTTGGCGACGCGCCGGCGCAGGCTCTTGGCCTTGCCGACGTAGAGCACCGTTCCGTCGGCGTCGACGAACTGGTAGACCCCCGGCACCGTGGGCAGCGCCGCCGCCTGCTCGCGCAGCGGAATACGTTTTTCCGATCCCATTACGAGGCAAAGCTAAATAAAATTTGTAGTTTTGTGGCTCGGAAGGGGGAGATTTTAACGCTTCCGATGTACGGGACACGGGAGAGCGGGTCGGTCGGGAACGCGGGCCGTGCCGCGACGCAGGTTCCTCGACGTATTGGCTTGAAAATTGAGACCGGGCGGCCCCGGCGGCGGGCCTTTCGGGCGGTTTTACCGGCCCAGGCGGCGCGTCCGGTGGTTGCATCACTCGATGCAACCGTCAACGAACCCTCGGCGGGGCTTGCATCGACCGATGCAACCGTCAACGAGCCCTCGCGGGGACTTGCATCACTCGATGCAACCGCAAACGACACCTCGACGGGACTTGCATCACTCGATGCAACCGTCAACGACACCTCGACGGGACTTGCATCACCCGATGCAACCGTCAACGACACCTCGGCGGGGCTTGCATCACTCGATGCAACCGTCAACGAACCCTCGCGGCGGGAAAAGCCGACCGAGGTAACGACGAGGGACGGCGAATTGCCGGCCGGTTTTTGCCGTCGATGCCGCGCGGAGGCGGCCGAGCGCCGCGGAAAGTCGGTTTACGGGGCGAACCGCACCGGTTTTTCAAGCCACACCGACAGTGTCGGCGACAAAAGAGGGCGTGCCCCCTCCCGACACCACGGCACAACGGAGACAGAACGATTTACTTGGTATTTTAACTGGAAAGAATGACAGACAGGATCAATGAAATTATCGCCGAGGTGGAGGCGTTCTCAAGCCGCGCGGCGGGCGAGATCGAAGATTTCCGCGTCAGGATGCTCGGCAGGCGGGGGCGTGTGACCGAACTTATGGAGGAGTTCAAAACGGTGGCCCCCGAGTTGAAACGCGCCCTGGGACAAAAGCTCAACGAGCTGAAAACGAAAGCCCGGCAGCGTGTCGACGACCTCAGGGCCGAGGCCGGCACTACCGCCGCCAAGATCCCCGCCGCGGGCGACATGACGCGCCCCGGAAAGGACGCCGCCGAACCCGCGGGCAGCCGCCACCCCATATCGCTGGTGAGGAACGAGATCGTGGGCATCTTCGACCGCATGGGCTACACCGTGGCCGAGGGGCCCGAGATCGAGGACGACAGGCACGTCTTCACCGCGCTCAACTTCGCACCGGAGCATCCGGCACGCGACATGCAGGACACGTTCTTCGTGGAGAAGGATCCCGACCTGCTGCTGCGCACACACACCAGCTCGATCCAGGTGCGCGTGATGGAGTCCCAGGCGCCGCCCATACGCGTGATCTGCCCGGGCCGCGTGTTCCGCAACGAGGCGATATCGTACCGCGCCCACTGCATATTCCATCAGGTGGAGGGGCTGTACATCGACGAGGGGGTGTCGTTCGCCGACCTCAAACAGACGCTGCTGCACTTCGCCCGCGAGATGTTCGGCGCCGAGACAAGGATCCGCCTGCGCCCGAGCTACTTCCCCTTCACCGAGCCGAGCGCCGAGATGGATGTGTCGTGCGCGCTGTGCGGCGGCAAGGGGTGCCCGGTGTGCAAGGGCACGGGGTGGTTGGAGATCATGGGCTGCGGAATGGTCGACCCCAACGTGTTGGAGGCGTGCGGCATCGACAACGGGAAATACACCGGGTTCGCCTTCGGCATGGGCATAGAACGCATCGCGATGCTCAGGTTCGGTGTGGGCGACCTGAGGCTCTACTTCGAGAACGACGTGCGGTTCCTCCACCAATTCTCGGCGGCGATATGAGGCCGGCGCGCATACTTCTTGCTTTGGCGCTGTCGATATCGGCGGCCGGGTCGGGGTATGCGCAGCAGGATGCGGCGGCGCGCGACTCGCTTGTCGTCCACTACACCGACGGGGTGCGCCTCGCGGCCGGGGAGCGATATGACGAGGCGGTGAGGGCGCTCGAAAGGGCGCTTGCACTCGATCCTGATCACGCTCCGTCGCTGTTTCAGATGGCGGGTGCGCTGACCGCGGCGGGCGAGGCGGCGCGGGCGCTGCCGTTCAGCACCCGCGCGGTGGAGATCGACCCCGGCAATAGCTGGTATCGCATGCAGCAGGGGCGGTTGCTGGTGGGCCTCGAACGCTACGGCGAGGCCCTCGAACTTTTCGAGGGGAGCGTGGCCGCCGGGGGGACGTTCGACCCCGACAACTACCAGATGCTGGCGATACTCTACTACCGCAACGGACGCACCGACGACGCGCTGGCGACGCTCGACAGCGCCGCCGTGAGGATGGGGCCGACGCCCGGAATCGTGGAGATGAAACGGGGGCTGCTCATTGAGGCTGACCGGATCGACGAGGCCGTGGCCGTGACGGAGGCATACGTCGCCGCCGCGCCCTACGACGAGGAAAACCGTCTGGCCCTCGCACAGATCTACGCCTACCAGAGGCGCGACTCGCTCCAGGGCGAGACACTGAAACAGGTAGTAGAGATCAATCCCGACAACGCCGAGGCGCTCGGCGCGCTGGCCGACCTCTACATGTCGCGTGGGCAGTCGGCGCTCTACATGGCTACGCTCCGCCAACTGTTCACCCTGCCCGGTGTGGCGCTCGAAACAAAGATCGACCGTTTCGAGACGCTCGCCCTCAACACGGCATTCTATCGCAACCACTATTTCGAGATGGGGCAGCTGGCCCTTGCGCTGATGGCGGCCTATCCGGGCGATCCGCGGGTGGTGGAGCTCTACGCCGACCACGCCGCGCGGGGCGGCGAGCCCGAGGCCGCACTCACCGCCGTGAAGAACCGCCTCGCGCGGCCCGACCCCACGCTCGGACTATACATGAAGGCGATAGAGATCGAGGCTATGATGGGGCGCAGCGACTCGGTGGCGCTGTGGAGCGACAGGGCGCTGGCGATATATCCGGGTGAGATAAGGATCTACCTGCTGCGTTCGAGCGCGCTGCAATACATGGAGCGGCCGCGGGAGGCGCAGAAAACCCTCGCCCGGGCACTGAAGGTCGCCACGACCGATTCGCTGCGCAGTGAGATACACGGCGCGATAGGAACACTGTGGCACGAGGAAGGCAACCTGCGGAAGACTTTTGCGGCGTACGAGAAGGCTTTGCAGTGCAGCTCCGAGAATGCGCTGGTGCTGAATAATTACGCATATTTCCTCGCACTGGAGGAACGCGAACTCGATCGGGCGCGCGGCATGGCTCAGCGGGCGGTGGGGCTCTCGGAGAACAACCCGTCGTATCTCGACACCTACGCCTGGGTGCTGTACAAGCAGGGCGACTACGCCGAGGCAAGACGGGTGATGCAGCAGGCGCTGCCGCTCGACCGCGAACAGAGCGCCGAACTGATGATCCACTACGGCGATATCCTGTGGGCACTGGGCGAGGGATTCATGGCGTCGGTGTACTGGAAACGGGCGCGCAAGGCGGGCTGGGAGCCCGACGGTGACATTGAAGAACGGCTCGGGAGAACGGAATGAAACGGAAAGTGGAAAGTGGAAAGTGGAAAGTCGCTACGCGCAAAAATGCGTGGCGTGTGTTTTTTGTTACGTTAGCTACACTTTCAACTTTCAACTTTCAACTTTCAACCGCCCAGCAGCGTGAGATCGAGGCACAGAACACCGTCATGCAGCGGGCCGAGGAGCGGTTGGCCGAGATCGAAAGGTTGAACAGGGTGTTGACAGGGGACATTGTGCGCTCGGAGCGCGACTTGAGAGTGGCTCGCAGTGCGATAGAGGAGAAACGAAAGGTGGCCGCCGACCTTGAGAACGAGACAAGGCGCATTACGGCGCAGATGAATGCCGATACAAGGGCCACCAGACAGCTCGACAGAGAGCTGAACGCCCTGAGACACGATTATGGTAGGATGGTATACGCGGCGTGGAAAAGCCACAAGACCAACAACGCGACGCTGTTCCTGCTGTCGGCGCGCGACTTCAACGACGCATCGCGGCGCATCGCCTTCATTCGCCGCTACAACCGGACGAGGCAGAGCCACGGCGAGCGAATAGACTCGATGAACCGTTCGCTCCAGGCAAACATAGAACGGCTGGCGGTGAAAAAGAACGAAATAGCGAGCCTGATGGCCGAGAGTGACAGGTTGCTGGCAAACCTCGCGCAGGAGGAGACAAGATACCGGCGGGCGCTCGAAACACTCGGAGCCGACCGTAAAAAACTCGACGCCGACGCCAAACGTGAGCGCGACAAGATTGCCGCTGCGCAGAGAGAGATAAATCGCATCATGGCCCGTCAGACGCAGGCCGCACGATCGACCACCATGACCGAAGCCGACATTGCACTCACCGGGCAGTTTGGCGACAACAGGGGACGGTTACCATGGCCTACCGGGTCGCCCTCCGGAGGAGGCATCATTCTCCACCACTTCGGCAAGGAGAAGAGCGCCGACGGAATAGAAAGCAACTTCAATGGGTTGATAATCGCCGCTCCGGCCGAGGCCGAAGTGAGGTCGGTGTTCGAGGGGACGGTGACGTGGATATCCGACCTCGGACAGTTCGACAAATGTGTGATGGTACGCTCGGGTGAATACGTCGTGGGGTACGGTAACATCTCGACCCCGGCGGTGAAGAACGGCGACAGGATTTCCACCGGGCAGACGCTGGGGTGGCTGGGCTCGTCCGACAACCCCGATCGCCATCTTGTGATGATCTGGATGCAGAGGGGGAACACGGTGATAGACCCGGAGGAGTGGTTAAGATAATGGCCATAAAGTTCTATAACGAGAGGACGGATTTCCGGCTGCCGGCCAAGAGACGGGTGGCGGGGTGGATCCGGCGCGCTGTGGAGGAGGAGGGGTTCAGGCTGGGAACGATCGTGTTTATCTTTTGCGGCAGGGAGCATCACCTCGGGATAAACCGGACATATCTGCAACATGACTGGCCGACGGATGTTATAACATTCGACTACTCTGTCGACGGGAATATCAGCGGGGACATTTTTATAGACCCGCAGACTGTGGAGGAGAACGCGAGAGAGTTGTGTGTCGCTCCGGAGGTGGAGATGAGGCGTGTGATGGTTCACGGTGTGCTGCATCTGTGCGGCGGACGCGATAAAACCACGGCGCAGAGGCGTAGAATGAGGACAAAAGAGGATTATTATCTCGCTCGATACTATGGAAAGGACGTTTGACATAACGAGTGTGAGGGAAGATTTCCCGATACTCGGCAGAAAAGTTTACGGCCGCCCGCTGGTCTACCTTGACAGTGCCGCAACGGCTCAGAAACCGCGACGTGTGATAGATGCGATGGTCGCGCTGGTCGAGGGCAGCAACGCAAATGTTCACAGAGGGACTCACCTGATGGCCGACGAAAGTACATCGATGTACGAAGCGGCGAGAGAAACGGTGCGCGGATTCATAGGAGCGGCCGAACGCGAGGAGATCATTTTCACTCCCGGAGCCACCGCCTCGCTCAACCTCGCCTCGCGCAGCCTGTGCGAATTGCTGGTGGGCGAGGGCGACAATGTTATCGTGGGCAAGATGGAGCACCACTCCAACATCGTCCCGTGGCAGTTGGCGTGCCTGGGCGAGATTCGACCGCTGCCATTCACCGAAGAAGGACTGTATGACCCGAAAGCGTTAGAGGCACTGATCGACGAACGCACGAGGGTGGTTGCAGTGACCCAATGTTCGAACGTGCTGGGCACCCGCTCCAACATGGCCCGGATCGCGGAGATCGCGCACCGGTACGGAGTGGTGGTGGTGGTGGACGGATGTCAGGGAGTGGTACACGGAACGACGAACGTGAGGGAGTTGGACTGTGACATCTACGCCTTTTCGGGTCACAAGCTCTACGGCCCCACCGGGATCGGGGTGTTGTACGGGAAAAGAGAGCTTTTGGAGCGTATGCCCCCTGTTTTAGGGGGGGGTAACATGATCGCAACGGTATCTTTCACGGGATCGAAGTGGACGGAACTGCCCTACAAGTTCGAGCCGGGGACGCCCAACTTCGTCGGAGCAGTGGGGATGGCCGAGGCGATAAAATACATCGGGGAGTTCGAGCCCGGAGATATCGAAAGGCACGAGGCGGGGTTGCTGGATGCTGCCACCCGGCGACTCGGCGAGATAGGAGGGTTGCATATCCACGGCACCGCTCCGGGCAAGGCGCCCATAATCTCGTTCACCGTGGAGGGAGTACACGGATACGACCTCGGGGTGCTGCTCGACAAACAGGGAGTGGCCGTGAGAACCGGAACCCATTGCGCGCAGCCTCTGGTGGATCATTACGGCTCAGGGTCGATGTGCCGCGCGTCGTTCGCGATGTACAACACCGTGGAGGAGGTGGACGCCCTGGTCGCCGGAGTAGTGAAGGCCGTGAGCATGTTGAGAAAATAATTGCTGTAAAATGCCGCTGATAGTACTCGAAGGGCTCGACGGAGCCGGAAAATCGACGCAATTGAATTTGTTGCGTGAACGTGCCATCCAAAAGGGATACTCAACGGAGTTTTTGCACTTTCCGCGAATAGACACTCCTGTCTGGGGCGAGCTGATTGCCCGTTTTTTGCGCGGAGAGCTGGGAGATATCGAAACTGTGGACCCTCAAATAGTTGCCCTGCTTTTTGCCGGAGACCGTCGTGATACTCCGGAGCTTTGTAGATGGTTGGATAAAGGGGCATACGTTTTTCTCGATCGCTATGTATACTCCAACGTGGCGTATCAGTGTGCGAAATTGGATGCCAAAAATCGGGATGATCTTATAGAATGGATACTTCGCCTCGAATTTGTCTATTTTGAGATACCGCGCCCCGACCTGTCGATTTTTGTTAACGTCCCGTTCTCGTTCACCCGTCAAAAACTACTTGAAGTCAGAGAAGGTACCGACCGTGACTATCTGCAAGGCAACAGGGACATACATGAGGCATCGTTGGAACTTCAAAGGCGAGTACGGGATGTCTACTTGGGTTTGGCTTCCAGAGAAGTGTACTTTGGCGAGGGGTATAAGAACCCACCGCTCAGGATAGTGGACTGCTTCGACAGCGAGGAAAATATGTTATCGCCTGAAGCGATACACGAAAAGATTGTTGCCCTGGCAAACGATATGTTCACACTATGAGAACAGCGGCTCAAATGCGAATGAAGACCGCCGCCGACCGCAGGTTCTGCGTGGTGGATGTTTGCCGGGTTATCCTCGGGTTGACCTTCATCTTCTCGGGGTTTGTGAAGATTGTCGATCCCTGGGGCACGGCGCTCAAGATCACCGAGTACCTGAACGTTTACGGGTTCGGGACGCTGAACAACTACCGGTTCGGGTTTGCGATCTGGTTCTGCGCGGCGGAGCTGATGATGGGCCTAATGCTGACCTTCAAGATCAAGACGCGCCTGATCTCGATCTTCGCGATGCTGGTGATGACATTCTTTCTGGTTCTGACGTTCCTGTCGGCGACGGTACTGCCGGTGGAGGATTGCGGCTGTTTCGGCGACGCGCTGAGGCTCTCGCCGTGGGCGTCGTTCGGCAAGAATGTGGTGTTGTGGGTGTTGGCGGTGGCGGTGTGGATAGACGCGCGGCGGCGGTTGACTTTCTTTCCGGTCACGTTTCGTGAGTGGGTTTGCACTTTTCTTTTCGCGGGGCTGGCCGGAGGAGTGGGCACGTATTGCTATCGCCACCTGCCGCTGATAGACTTTCTGCCCTACAAAAAGGGGGTGAACCTGAGGGAGGCGGTGCGCGGCGAGGCAGTGGGCGACGCCGCGGACGCGGAAGACGCGAGGATGATCTACCGGCGGACGGAAGACGGATCGCTGCACGAGTTTGCGGTGAGCGACACCACGTGGTGGGACACGACGCGGTGGGAGTTCGTGGAGATGGTGGAGAACGGCGGGTTCGAGCCGGGGATGGCGCTGAGGGAGTTCGCGGTGTTCGACGCGGCGGGCGATGCGACCGGCGAGTTGACAGACTTCCCGGGTCGGGTGTACATGCTGTGCGCCGTGAAACTCGATCTGATAACGCCGCGGTATGCGGCGAGGTTCGAAAAAATTGCCCGCCGTGCAGACGAAGAGGGGGCGAAAGTCGTTCTATTGACAGCGACGCCCCTCGGCGAGGGGCAACAGACGATGACCTTCGGCGGGGCGCCCCCCGTGAGGGTGTGCAACGTGGACGCGACGACCATGATCACGATGCTGCGCGCTTCGGTGGGGATGGTGGTGCTGGAGGATGGGGTGATCGTCGACAAACGGAATTGCAGGGATATTAAATAGGATTGAGGAGATGTTTTGGAAGTTTTTGATTATTTTACTTCTCGTGGTGTGGTTTGTGGGGCTGATAATCCGCGCCACCTTAAGCCGTTTTCTGCGCAGGCAGACCGAGGCGTATCAGCGCGCCGCTAAAGAGGCGCAGCGGCAGGCCCGGGCGAGGGGCAAGCGGGAGGGCGACGTGACGGTGGAGGCCGCACGTTCGCAGACAGATAAGAAAGTTAACCGCGGGGTCGGCGAATATGTCGAGTTCGAGGAGATTAAGGAACAGTGATCGGTGTTTGGTAATTAAAACGGTGCGCGGAGAGCGTTTCGGGGCTTTCATCGGGTGATGAAACCCTCCAACCGTTTCGGGACTTTCATCGGGTGATGAAACCTTCAAAACAACTTTTTGGGACTTTCATCGGTTGCTGAAACCCTCAAAACAACTTTTCGGGACTTTCATCGGTTGCTGAAACCCTCAAAACAACCGTTTCGGGACTTTCATCGAGTGATGAAACCCTCCCGCAGACGGTTTCAACC
>JAITWC010000040.1 GCA_031285485.1 Alistipes sp. | reverse complement strand
CCGCAAAAAACCGAAATAGTGGAGTCACGAAACGTCCCGGACTGCCCCACCCCCGGTTATCTTAACCTGTACAGGAACAGTACCGGGTTGTCGTCGGGCTTGAGGGCGGCAAGACGGGCGGCGTCGCCCTCAATGTCGGCCGCGGGCGCCATTTCGCGCAGGATGGCGAATTCGGACGCCGGGCGTGCGAAGGCCACGAGTTCCGTCTCCGGGTCGAGGATCGGTATGGTCTGACTCTGCGCAAACCGCGACAGCGAAAGTTCGCTCGTAACGCCTCCGTAGTGGTGCGCCGCGTCGCCATCCGGGGCCGTGTAACGTCCCCTGTGGCTATCTATGAACTCGTACATTACCGGTCGATTTTTGAGAAACTCAGTGCAAGCCGAGGGTCATCGAACCGGTTCGAATGGCCGAGGCGCAGCCTGTGCTATGCAAAACAGCGATCGCTTTTTTTAATATCTCAAGCTCCAAAGGCAAGGGCAAATCCAGTCGGCCACTTCACTCTTCACCGGAAAGCGTCGAAATCTGTCGCGTTGTGCCTGAAAGTTTTTACTTAACAATAAGTTCGTGGACGAGGTTGTGTCCGGAAGCGAGGTTGAGTGCGTCGCGCAATTCGGAGCGGCGCATGAACGTTTCGTGGCGCACGATCGACGAGGTGATGCGCACTGTGAGAATACCGCCGCGCAGGGTCACACTCTCGGTGCACGAGGCCACCATCGGCCCCGCAACCTCGGCCCACGTCTTGGGCAGCCGCCCCTCGGCGATGTTGCGCCGGATAACCGGATCGCGAAACAGATCGTCGATCAACTCCCCGACCCTCACTGTGCGCGTTCGTCTCATGGTAGTGATACCTCGCCCCCGGCGATCTCGAAAAGTGAGTATTCGCGCCCCCCGCGCCGCAAAACCCCTTCGAGTCGTTCGCGGTTGCAGTCGGAGATGAATATCTGGCGAAAATCCCCAGTGTCCACCAACCCGATAAGCCGCTCGACCCGCCCGACGTCCAACTTGTCGAAAAGATCGTCTAACAGCATAATCGGTGTCTCGCCCGTGGCCCGGCGCACAACGGCGAACTGTGCGAGTTTCAAAGCGACCAAAAACGACTTTTGCTGTCCCTGCGATCCATATCGCCGCAGCGGGTCGCCACCTATGCGCATCACTATCTCGTCGCGATGCACTCCGGCGGTCGAAAAACCGTTCACGAGGTCTTTTTCTCGCGCCGCCGCCAGCACTGCCGCCATGCCGCGCCCCGTCACCTCCGACCGGTAGCTCATCTCCACACTTTCGCGGTCATCCGACAGCCAGGCGTAATATTCGGCGACCAGTGGCCGCATCTCTTCCACTATCTCGGTCCGCCGCGCGTGAATGGCGTCGCCATGGGCGGCGAGCTGCATGTCCAAAACATCGAGTATCTCCATATGCCCTGGCGAAAGGGGTTGTTTGAGCAGTTTGTTGCGTTCGGCCAGAACGGCGTTGTAGCGTACCAGCGTGGCCAGATATCTGCGGTCGGACTGCGAAATTAAGGCATTGAGCCACCGTCGGCGTTCATCGGCGGAGTCGCTGATAAGGAACGTGTCGACCGGCGATACCATCACCACCGGCACAACACCCACATGGTCGCTGAGGCGTTCGTACTCCTTGCCGTCGCACTTCATCTTCTTGGTGCCGCCGCTCCCCGCGGGTGAGTAGCTGCACACCACACGCACGGTGTGTCCGGCGTCGGCGGAGTACTCGCCCTCCACCACGAAAAAATCATTGCCGTGCCTCACCGCCTGACGGTCGCTCCCCCCGAGAGACGAACGGCACATCGACAGATAGTGCACTGCGTCGAGCACGTTGGTCTTCCCGGCACCGTTGTCGCCCACGAGACAGTTGAGGCCCTCCGAAAAACGGAGTGCGGCGGTCTCTATGTTCTTGAAACCCACGAGTGAAAGTGATCGAAGTATCATGCCAGGAGATAGATTTCCGCGTGTAAAGTTAACAAATAAAAAAAAAGAGTTATCTTTGCAGTCTCAAAATCGAAAAAAACAACAACCGAGATATGGCCAAACGTAAAAGCACGATGCCTAAAGCCACGGCGGCGGAATTGGAGAAAGCCCCCGAGGTAAAGATCGAACAAGCCCTGGGCAGGACCGAACAGTGGTTTGAAAAGAATTGGAAAGCGCTCACCACGGGAGTGGCGGTGATCTTGATCATTACCGCCGGTATCTTCGCCTACGACACGTTCATCCGGGCCACGAAGAGCGCACGCGCTGCCGACGCAATGTTCGTGGCCGAGCAGATGTTCAACTCGGGCGACTGGGCAACCGCGCTCAACGGCGACGGGGTGAACCTTGGTTTCGTCAATGTTGTGGCATCCTATGGCGGAACTCGTGAGGCACGCCTAGCTGCCCACTACGCCGGGATCTGTTTCCTGCGTCAGGGCGACTACGACAGTGCTCTCGAATATCTGGGTAAATATCGCGCAGTGAAGGGTGTGACGGGCGAAGTGATCAACGCCGAGAACGAAGGCCTCAAAGGTGACATCTACGTCCAGAAGGGCGATTACGCCGCCGCCGCCGGACACTTCCGCACCGCCGTTTATGCCACCGACAACATCCTAACAACTCCGATGTATCTCAAGAAACTCGGCCTCGCACTCGAAGCCGCGGGTGACTACTCCGGAGCGGTGGCCGCCTACAAGAAGGTGACATACAGCTATCCCACGAGCCTCGAAGCTCGCGATATCGAGAAACTCGCTGCTGCTGCCGAACAAAAAATGTAGCAAATGGCCGTCAGTAAAAAAAGGAACCTCTCACAACACCGCTCCGTGCCGCCCGCCGACGACATGCGGTTTGGCATTGTGGTATCGGAGTGGAACGGCGAGGTGACCGAGGTGCTCCTCAAAGGTGCCGTACAGACGCTGCGAAAGGCTGGGTGCGCTGAACACAACATACTTATTAAATATGTTCCGGGTACTTTCGAAATACCTCTCGGGGTGCAGTTCTTTGCCGAGTACACCGACGTGGACGCCGTGATCGCACTGGGTTGCGTGATCCAAGGCGAAACGCGCCACTTTGAGTTTATCTGCCAGGGAGCGACACAAGGGATCATGCAGTTGCAGATCGCGTGGAACATGCCCATCGCTTTCGGAATACTCACCACCGATACAATGGAACAGGCGATCGCACGCGCCGGAGGAGGACACGGCAACAAAGGCGACGAGGCTGCCGTCACAGCAGTCAACATGGTCAAACTCCAGAACGACATGGAGGCGTCGGCCGAGAACATTAACCGCGAATTTACGAGAAATGTAAATTGATACATTTTTACTACCCCCCCCCCAATTAAACTTTATTATTATGATTTACGGTATTTTACTCATCGTTCTCGGTCTGTTGGCCGTGCCCTCGCTGTTGCTCTCGAAGAAACCCGACGTGAAGGAATTTTTCGACAAGATCACTCCCTATCAGGGCTGGATCGGTTGCGTGTTTGCTTTTTGGGGCCTTTGGGGTATTATCAGCAGTATCCTCAACATCGGCTGGTTGGGAACCATTCCCGTCTGGTGGATCACCTATCTAGCAGTATCTCTGCTCGAATTCGGTCTCGGTTTCATCCTCGGCTACTCGCTGATCCAGAAGTATGTCCTTTCGAAGAACGAAAAGGGCGCCGAGTCGGGCGAAAAACTGCTGGCCAAGCTTCTTCCTCTTCAGGGAACACTCGGCATCGTGGCTATCATCCTCGGTATATGGCAAGTTGTCGCCTCTTTCCTCTTTATGGTGGCGTAACTTTCATCTCACCACGAAAACAGACAGGCCGGACTGAGCGTCCGGCCTGTTTTTTGTTTATTGTGGCGCAGCCGCTATTTCATATCCCTCACGGCGACGGCAACCTCGTTGGGAGTGATGGGTATGCGGCGGGGAGAGCCGTCGGGCGCGGTGCCGAGGAGGCGATTGCCGTCGGAGGTAATGAGCATGTCGTCCTCGAGGCGGATGCCGCCGAAATCGAGATAGCTCTCCACCCGTCCGAAGTCGATGAATGCGGCGGCATTGGCTGGGCCGCCCCCGCCGTGCCACTTGGCTATGAGCGCTGGAACGAAATAGATGCCTGGCTCGACCGAAACTACCATGCCCGCCTCCAGTCGCCGTCCCATACGGCAGGCACTGCACGAGGGGTGGGTGGAACGGGGAGTTTCGGCGTCGTAGCCGACGTACTGCTCGCCCATATCCTCCATGTCGTGAACGTCGAGCCCCATCTGATGGCCCAACCCGTGGGGCATGAACAGCGAGTGGGCCCCGGTGGCCACGGCGTCATCGATCGACCCACGAATCAGTCCGAGCGACGAAAGCCCCTCTATAAGCATCCGGCAAGCGGCAAGGTGAACGTCAACATAACGCATGCTCGGCGTAGCGATGTCGAAAGCGAGGTTATTAGCCGCGAGAACGATTTCGTATATGTCGCGTTGGCGCGAGGTGAAAGTGCCGCCGACCGGAATCGTGCGCGTGAAGTCGCTCGCGTAACCGCTCGTGGCCTCGGCTCCGGCATCGACCAACAGTAGCCGGCCCGTTTCAAGCACCCCGCTGTGATTATGGTTGTGGAGCGTCTCGCCGTGCTGCGACACTATCGGGTGGAACGACACTCCCCAGCCGTGCTTCAACGACACACCCTCGATAGCCCCGGCGATCTCGCGCTCGGTGACCCCCGGGTGGCACATACTCATGGCGAGGGTGTGCATCTCGTAACCAATGGCGCACGCCTCCTCGATCTGTTCGATCTCCTCGGCCGATTTCTTGTCGCGCATCGACACCACCGCGCGGATCAGATCCGCGGAGGGTGCAGCGCCCGCGGGCAGCGCTCCGCTGAGCAACAGCCGGGTCTCGCCGCGGTAGGGAGGCAGGAAGTGAACCTCGCGTCCCTTAGCAACGGCGGCCCTGACCTCGGCGGTGAAAGAAGCGAAGAGGGCGGTGCGCGAGACGCCGACACTCGCGGCGAGATCGGTAATGCCGGGCTGCGGCCCCATCCAGATGATGTCGTCCACGGTGAAGTCGTCGCCGAAGAGAGTCGCCTCGCCGGAGTCGGTGTCGATCACCGCGGCGAGGCCCGGCACGCTCAGGCCGAAATAGTAGAGGAAGGTGCTGTCCTGCCTGAAGTGGTAGGTGTTGCCCAGGTAGTTGACAGGCGACTCGACGTGGCCCGGCAGCACGACGAGGCCACGGCCCTCCATTTTGCGCACAAGAGCGGCGCGCCTTGCGATGTAGGTTTTTTTCTCAAACATGGCTGTCAACGATTTTATATAATTTATCGCCGCGACGGAGGGTTACCCCGGCGGTTTTTATCGAACAGTATATGCCTTGCGGGGCGACGTCGGCAGGCCGTTCGGCCACGTGAACCTCGACAGCGGTGATCTCGGCCGCGCCGGTGGTTTCGCCCAACACCACCACGTCGTTTCCCGATTCCAGCGGCGACGCCTCGACGAGGATCTCGGCCACATCGATCTTGCGGAAGAAATTCGTAACCTTGCCCACGTAAACTTTTCGCCGCGTGGCCGACGAGCCGTAGCTGCGGGTCAATTCGAGCACTGGCGCACCGAGATAGTAGCCACCCCAAAACCCGCGGTTGAACACCTCGGCGAGGCGGGCCGTCCAACCTTCGACTCTTTCGGGCGTGAAGCCGCCGCCCTCGCCTTCGGTTATGGCTCTCACCGCCTCGTCGTACACCTCCACCACACGTTTCACATACTCGGCCGAGCGGGCCCTCCCTTCGATCTTCAGCACCCGCACCCCGGCGTCGAGCATGCGGTTGAGGAACGGCAGCGTGCAGAGGTCTTTCGGAGAGAGGAGCCGGTCGTTCTCCACGGCGATGCGTCCTCCCGCTTCGGGGTCGTGCAACTCATATCCGCGGCGGCAAAGCTGCATGCACGCCCCGCGGTTAGCCGAGTTGCCGTCGGCGTGGAGGCTCAGATAGCACTTGCCCGACACCGCCATACAGAGCGCGCCGTGGGCGAACATCTCGATCTTGACGGGTTCGCCCTTCGGGCCGCGGATGTCATCGCTCTTGATCGCGGCGTGGATGCGTGCCACCTGTTCGAGACTCAGTTCGCGGGCCATCACCACCGTGTCGGCCCACTGCGAGTAGAACCGCAGCGTGTCGGTGTTGGAGACGTTGAGTTGGGTGGAGATGTGGACGTTGAGGCCGCGCGCATGGGCGTGGAGAATGGCCGACTGGTCGGAGGCGATGATGGCGTCGATGCCCTCCTCAACCGCGCGGTCCATGATGCTGCACATCAGTGGGGCTTCGTCGTCGTAGATTATGGTGTTGACGGTGAGATATGTCTTTACGCCCCGGTCGCGTGCCCGGTCCACGATCCCGCCCATGTCGTCGAGCGAGAAGTTGGCCGACGACCGCGCCCGCATGTTCAAGCCCTCCACGCCGAAGTACACCGAGTCCGCCCCGGCGTCCAAAGCGGCCGCCAGCGACTCCCACGACCCCACCGGGGCCATTACTTCCATCTCCTTGCGGGTCATGACTATTTCGCGCGGCCGAGCTGGCCGAGGGCAAAGGTTTTAAACTCCTCGATGCGGTCGGAGGACACCGAACCGGTGAGTGCGTCGAGCGCGGCGGCGGCGGCGGCGAAACGGCGCCCGATCTCCTCCTCGACCGCCGCCCGCACACCGTAGCGGTCGTAGATATTCAACACCCGCGCGATCATCTTCCCGGGGGTGTGGCGCAGGTCTTTGTGGATCAGCGACAGTTCGGCACGGTCGGCGGGCGACGCGACGGCCAGCGCTTTCATCTTGAGGAAGGTTTTTTTGCCTTCGAGAATGTCGCCGCCCACGGTCTTGCCCAGCCGCTCGTCGCCGTAGCTGTCGAGCAGGTCGTCCTGCATCTGGAAAGCCACGCCGAACGGCAAAGCGAACTCGCGAAGGTGCCTGAGATCGTCGTCGGAAGCCCCTCCCGCCATCGCACCCATCGACACCGCGCCCACGAACAGCGAGGCGGTCTTCAGTTCGATCATCGCGGTGTGTTCGGCAACCGTGAGCCGATCGCGGGATTCGAAATCCATGTCCAACTGCTGGCCCTCGCACACCTTCACCGCCGCCTCGTTGAAATAGTCTACCACGGCGGGGAGCAGTTCGGGGGACGTGCGGGCAAGCTCGCGCCAGGAGTGGATCATCAGCGAGTCGCCCGACAGGGTCGCCGCGTTGACCCCCCAGCGGCGGAACACCGATTCGCGTCCGCGGCGGGTGGGGGCGTTGTCCATGATGTCGTCGTGGATGAGGGTGAAGTTGTGGAACATCTCGACGGCGGCCGCGGCGGGCAGCGCACGGCTCACCTCGTCGCGCCACAGCCCGCACGCCCCAAGCACGAAGAGCGGACGAAGGCGTTTGCCCCCGTAGGCCATCGTGTAGCGGATCGGGTCGTAGAGCGCGCGCGGGGCCGCCGGGTACTCAATCTGCGCGACGTATCGGTCGAACGTGCGCGCATACTGCTCGAAACTTGTCATTTTCGGTCTGAAATTCTGTCAAAGATACACATAAAAAAAGCAATTTTGAGCGGTGTAATGAAAGTCTGCTAAATATAATCGGAAAAACGAAATCGCGAAATTCCAAAAACGAAATCGTGAAATAGTGAATTGTCGGATGGAAAAACGAAATCGGAAATTTCCCACACACACACATTATTTGATAACGATGACTGGAAAAACTACTTTGAGGCTCTCGTGACAAAAGAATGTCAGG
>JAITWC010000039.1 GCA_031285485.1 Alistipes sp. | reverse complement strand
GTCACGTCGGGGTCGTCGCCCGCATCCTTCACGACCGTCGCCGAGGCCGTCGTACGGGCCGCCCCGCCCTCGATCGACATCCTCTCCACGGGCAACACCACCCGCTCGCCGCCGGGCAGGGCGATCGCCACCTCGCGCAGCTCCTCGCCGTCGATCACTCCCCGCAGCGCGGCACACGCGGCAGCCGTGGCACAGGTGCCTGTGGTGTAGCCGCTGCGCAGGGCGAACCAGCCTGGCAGCAGTTCGTCGATCCGGCGCCGCAGCCCCCACTCGGTGTAGACCGTGTGTGTGTCCTCGGGCAGCGCGGGACGCCGGATCGCGAAGACCGGAATGCCCAGCGCGCGGGCCGCGGCCACCTTTTCGGGAAACCCTCCCGCCGCACCGCTCTCTTTTGTCAACACGGCCGTTGGAACACCCTCCACGTCGGGAAGTTCGCGCCGCATAACCTCTATCTCAGGCTCGCCGGGACGGTAAAACAGCAGCCCATCGCGCGGAAAGCCGTGCTCCACCGCCTCGGCTACGGATTCGGGGCGGTCGAGCACTCGGAAACGGCACTCGTGCCGCTCCCAGAACGCCCGCAGCCGGGGAATGGTGCGCACCCCCGTCAGGGCCAGCAGTCGCCGCACCCCGGCCGCTTCGAGTCGCCGCACGGCGTCGTCGCAGTCGTCGCACCACGTCACACTGTCGTCCTCCGGGGCGGGCGGGCGAGAGTATCTTATCAGGGGTATGCCGCACTCCGCGGCCGCCGCCTGCGCCGTGAGGTGCGCACCCTCTGCAAAAGGGTGGGCGGCGTCGACAATGAGCCTCACCCCGCGCTCACGGCACAGAGCCGTGGCCCCGTCGGCGGTTAGCGGCCCGGTGAGTCGTTCCATGAGTGGGGTTGCGAGATCTTCCTGCGAGGCGGTGAGCGTCGAGTAGAGCCACGCCCGGTCGCCGCTCTCAACGACCCGTGCCGCCGCCCGCCCTTCGGTCGTGCCGCCCAGCACAAGGATCATGGCCGGAAGATGTGTTTGAAATCGGCGGCGTAGAGACGCGACTCTCCGCCACGGTTGCCTATCGCCTCGCCCACTACTATCATCGTGGTTAGGGTGAGGTTGCCGCGCTCCACGATGTCGGCGAGTTCGCTCAGCTCTCCGCGCCATATTCGCTGATCGGGCCACGTGAGGTGGTGGCACACGGCAATAGGCGTCGTGGGGGGGTAATGCTCCAGAAGCTGGCTCTGCACCTCGGCCGCGATGCCTGTCGACAGGAAAATACACATCGTGGACTGTGACCGCGCCAACAGGCTCAGCTTTTCTCGCTCGGGCATCGGTGTGCGGCCCTCTCCGCGCGTCAGGATGATCGTCTGCACCCGCTCCGGAATCGTGAACTGCGACTGCAACTCGGCGGCGGCGGCCTGGAACGACGATATGCCGGGTGTGATGTGGTAGCTCATGCCGTGCGCGTCGAACCATGCCATCTGCTCGCCTATCGCGCCGTAGATGCACGGGTCTCCGGTGTGGAGCCTCACCACGAGGCCGCCGCAGTCGTAGTGGTCGCGCATCAGGGCGAACTGCTCGTCGAGTGTCATCGCGGCCGACGAAAGCACCGTGGCCGAGGGCCGTGCGCACGCCGTCACCTCGCGCGGCACAAGGCTTCCGGCGTATAATATCAGGTCGGCTTGTTCGAGAAATTGGCGACCCCTGACCGAGATTAGGTCGGGATCGCCGGGGCCTGCGCCAACAATCTCGATGTGTCCGCGACGGGCGGTGAGGGCGTCTTCGGCTACTGCGAAAGTAAAATCGGCTCCGGGGGTGAGTGTGCGCCGCTGTTTTTCGATCACCAACTCCCCTCCGTGTGCCCCGAGTCGTGCCGCGGCTTCGGCGATGCTCGGCGAACCGGTTGCCGCGAGGGCTTTTCCCGAAGGGTTGGGCACTTCCACGGCTGCCAGTTCCTCGGCAGTATAGATAGTGAGTGTCGCGGCGAAGTGTTCGCCCATCGCACGGACAAGCGGCTCGTCTTTTTTCAGTTCGATGGTCGCGATGACCCCGACGGCTCCCCGATGCCAACCCGTGACCCGCAGCGAGCGTTCCACCTCGGCGGCGGCACCGGTAGGGTCGGCTCCGCGGCGGCAGCCCACGCCGAGGGTCAGCGACCGCGGAATGAATCGCAGCATCGGCACCCCTTCCGGCGGTGAAATCACCCTTGGTGAGAGGGCGATCACAAGCTCCGCATCGGCGGGAATATCCCCGGAACGATAACACCGCGTCACATGGGGTGGAGCAGTGGTTTCAAGATAATGCGCCCCCCGGTCGCGAATGCCGACGAGTAGCGCCGTCGGGCGGCGGTTCACAAAACGCGCCATGATGTCGTTCATCGTCGCCCCCTCGCACTCGGTGAGCCAGCCGAAACGTTCACCCACGGTGTCGAGTGGCCACAGTCCGGCGTTGTCGCTCAGAGTCGTGACCACCGCTTCGGCACCCAACAGCCCAGCCAGACGCCGGGCCAGATCGTTGGCGCCGCCTGCGTGGCCCCCCAGCAGAGGCACCACCCAGCGCCCGGTGGAGTCGACGCACACCACCGCCGGATCGGTGTGTTTATCGCCGATGAACGGCGCGACGGCGCGAACGCAAATCCCTGCCGCACCGACGAACACCCAAGCCTCACGCGCGGAAAAGGTGGCAGCATTCAACGAAGCAAGCGCCACCCGCTCGGCCTGCAAATGTTCGGCAACGAGGCGGGCAATGTTCTCTCCCGCGGGCGAGATGTTTATAACGGTGGCTTTCATCCGGGCAATTTTATGGCTTTGAGTATTTCTATCGGGTTGTGATTGTCGGCGGCGAGACGTGTGCGGTCATTGAGGGCGAGACCGGCGACGGGCAGTGCGGCGAGGAACCGGTCGAGGCTTTCGTTCGACACCGAGTTGAACACCATCGTGCCGCCGGGAGTGAGCCTTCCCGCCGCACGAGCCACCACCTGCTCGATCCTCCCACCGTGGCCCCCCACAAACACCGCGTCGGGGCGGGGGAGAGTATCGAGGTTGAGATCAGGGTCGAGGAAGTCGCCGATATGGACGTCGATCCCCGGCGTACCGTGCCGACGCGAATTGATCTCTATCAGCGTCTCGCACTCGGGGCGCATCTCGAAAGAGTGAACCGCAAGCCACGGAAATCTCCGCCGCGCCTCGATCGACACCGACCCCGTACAGAAACCCACATCCCACAGACAATGCGCACTTTCGAGTCCGAGCATCGACAAGGTGGTGAGGCGCACCGCCATCTTGGTGATCATTAGGGCGCGCCCATCCAAAAGTTCGAACTCCGAGTCGGGAATGCCCAAAGGTGCGCGGCGCGGGGTACCGTGGACTATAACGCAGTTTGGCGTGGCAAACTCCGTCACGCGGGCAGCCTCGTCAAGTGACAGGCTCACCACGCGCTCGTGGTCGCGGTTGCCCAGTCTCTCGCCCACTATCATCGAGTAGCCGGTGTAGCCATAGTCGATCATGCGGCGGGCGATGGCGACGGGTGTGTGAACCGGGTCGGTTAGGATGCCTATCTTGGGCGAGCTCTCTATCAGCGCGCGGTCGAACTCCGCCCACGGACGACCCGTTAGCGACACCGCCCTCATGTCGTGATATGGCAGCACGGCGCGGTGGGCGAGGGTGGTGAGCGAGTTGGTAGCCGGGTACACTGTGGTGTCGGCCGCCGGCAGGCGACGTTTCACCGTGGCCGCGAATCCGAAGAACAGCGGGTCGCCGCTCGCGAAAACTACCACCTGCTCGCGGTCCTCGTAATGCTCGAAAACCGCATCCAGCGGCACGGTGATATCTATCCACTCGGCACCCGCAGGCAGCAGGTGCGCGACGAGTTGGCGATGGCGGTTACCGCCGGAAAACACTTTTCCGGCGGCGATCTCGGCCATCACCTCGGCCGTGAAACGCGGTTCCCGCTCGTCGTACATGCCTATGAACACGAAACGCTGCGTGGCCTTCCGCCTAGCGGTCATAGGTCTCGTCCGGGCCCTGTGGCCGCGGCGTCGTTGAAGGTGAGAATGGCGTTTGTGAGGGTGGCGGCGAGGTTGCTTCCGCCCTTACGGCCCTCTACTATCAGACATGGTATGGGGTCGCGGGTGGAGTTTCCGCCTGCCAGAGCCCGCAGCATGTGTTTCGACTCCTTGACGTGGACAAATCCCACCGGAGCCGCCACAACTCCCGCCGGACACACCTCGCCGCAGCGTATCAGCGTGCAAAGTTCAATCAGCGCTGTCGGGGCGTTGCCAAAAACGTAGAGTGCGTCGGGATGTTCGCTCACCGCCAGACGTATCCCCGCCTGAGTGCGGGTTATATTGTGAGTCGCCGCCATCTCCGCCACGCGCTCGTCGTGCAGGTAGCATTTTACCTTGATGCCGAGCCTTTGGAGTGCGCCGCGGCGTATGCCCGCCGCGGCCATAGTGACGTCGGTGATGATAGTTCGCACTCGACCGGAGGTGCAAAGTTCGTGGAGAGTCTTGACGGCACCAGGCGATGTCCACAGCAGCCGTTCCATGTCGAAGTCGGCCGTGGTGTGGATCGCGTGAAGCAGCGCCCACCGGCGGCCCGACTCCATGTCGGCCTTGGTGTTGTTGTCCGCGGATGTGCTCGCGAGTTCGCGCACTATGGTGGCAAAACTTTCGGTCATGATCTCCCGTCCGACGCCCATTCCCTCCGGTGACGTCGATTCACGGAAGTAGCCGCGTGGAGTGATGAACCGCCCGTCGGCGATGTAAGATTGCGAATTGCCGATCAGCACAACCGTGAACATGTCCACCTCGTCGGGGTCGAAATCGGCGAGGGTGGTGAGGCAAACGCTCTGGTCGGGGCGGCCTGCCTGTCTCACCCAGCCCACGGGTGTGGTCGCGGCGCGTCCGGCCAAAAACAACTCGCACAGTCGATGTAGCTGCCACCAACGACCCATACTGCGAGGATTGTAAATCGCCGTCACGAAGTCACCCTCTACGGCCGCCCTGATCCGCCGCTCGATCACCTCCCACGGAGTCATTAGGTCGGACAGCGAGACGAGGCACAGGTCATGGCCACACGGAGCGCCGAGCAAAGCCGCCGCCTTCTGGAAAGAGCTCACACCCGGCACCACCTCGATATGGAGATCGGCGGTGGAAATGTCCCTCTTTCGGGCCATCTCGAACATCAGAGGCGCCATGCCGTAAATGCCCGCGTCGCCAGACGAAATGACGCACACGCGGTGGCCCTCCGATGCGAGACGAAGTGCCTCGGCGGCGCGTTCCCGCTCGCGTTTCATTCCCGTGTCGACGCACATCGCCCCCTTGCGCACATAGGGGGCGATGAACTGAAAGTAGTATTTGTAACCCACCACGGCGTCGGCCTCGCTCATCGCACTGATCGCGGCGGGGGTTATATCTTCGGGCCCTCCGGGGCCTATTCCGGCGATGGTTATTTTCATATTGCCAAAGATACAGTCTGATTCTAACTCCTGCAAACGCAGGTGGTTAATTAGGTTTTGAGAAGAGTTAGGTAATGACTTGGTAACTGTTCTTATTTCCGCATTCTGCGGGGTTTCGCACGTCAAATAACTCAATGGCAAAGATACACATTCCTTCGCACAAAACGGCAAAACGGAGCGTAAATGAGTTAAGTGTTTGTGGATTAGGTTTGTTTGACGGTGTTGTTCTCTATTTTTCCACTGTTCGAAAATCCCCGAAAAGGAAGAATAAAGAGAGGTTGGGAAGAAGTTCCGCTACTTAGCCGTTGCCTTTTCGGTTCGTGGATGGCAATGGTAACTCCCTCGAACGACACACCCGAATCAAACCCGTACCACAAAGAACGCCCGTTTTTTCCTCAGTCTTGCCTGCAAATTTAGCTCTTTTTTGGGAGACTGCGGACAAAAGATGGAATCGGGTATAATCGGAAAAACGAAATCGCGAAATTCCAAAAACGAAATAGTGAAATAGTGAATTGTCGGATGGAAAAACGAAATCGGAAATTTCCCACACACACACATTATTTGATAACGATGACTGGAAAAACTACTTTGAGGCTCTCGTGACAAAAGAATGTCAGG
>JAITWC010000033.1 GCA_031285485.1 Alistipes sp. | reverse complement strand
AACAGCAGGGGACTGACTTTGCGAGCTATCTCGAAGATCAATGACGAACAATAGTCTTTGTCCTGCTGTCTCTGTTTTTTACAACTGTACAACTTTTTCACAAACATAGGATGACGGGTGGGGGAGCGTAGCGGCGAGGCGCCACGATGCCCGCGGTGTAGTCGATGATGGTGTTCATCGTCTCAATGAACGCCCGCCACGGCCCGAGGCCGAGCGACGGTGTGTTTTTGGCTTCGTGGCGGCTGTCGCTCGGGAGCGACAGCCGCCACGTGCCGTTATTGCCTTACGCAGCGGGGGGCGAAGCGGCGAAGTAACTGCCGCGCTATCTCGTCGCGACCATGATGGACGAGAACGCGGCTCTCCAAGCCGTGTTGTCAGCATAGGTATTGTATTTGCCGTACGGAACGAACAGGAAGTCGCCGTTCGTGGTGAAATTACCCGTGCCGAGCGTCGGCGGCGTGGTGGCCAGACAGAATACGGTTCTCAAAAAGGTGCAATCCATAAAAGCCGCATTCCCGATGCTCGTCACGCCGGAGCCGATGGTTAGGTTCACCAAAGCAGCACAACCTCTAAAAGCCCTTTCCCCGATGGTCTTCACGTCTTTGCCTAAGATGGTTACGCTCTCCAAAGCGGAGTAAAACCAAAAAGTTTCTGTCCCGATTCTCGTCACATCTTCGATAACTACCTTTTTGATGGCCTCTTTGTGCTTTTCTTCCCACGGGGGGCGAGATTTAGAAGAGTAATCGGGCATGCCGATACCTATGATTTCGAGCGTGCCGCTGGCGTACAGTAACCACTGTGACGGACCGACCATGCCTCTATCGACAAGTGTTTCATTCGTGGCGGAGAATCCCACGGACGAGTATTCCGACCACAACCCTGTTCCGCCCGATACAACATTCACCCGTACCCGGTAGTAATATGTCGTTAGGGCGGCAAGTCCGGTGTCGCTGTACGATTTGGCGGTTCCGGCGTATACTTCCTTCCATCCCGACGTGCGGTTGGTCGAGCGTTCCAGGTGGAATCCTCCGCCGGTTCCGACATCGCCATTGTAAGCCCACGAGATGTTGAGTTGCTGCGTACCCCACACGGGGACTACCGTCAGACCGGCGGGCGCGGGCTTGGCGGTGACGGTGAACTTCGCGTCGATGGATGCGGTCGCGCCGTTCGAGCCGCTGAAGGTGATCGTCTCGGTGTGAGTGCCCACCGCGAGGCCCGTCTTGGGCCGTACATGGAGCTGTGCCGATTCTCCGGCGGGGATGGTTATTTCTCCTAAGATTGCTGTGAACCACCCACTAACTAACCTCCCCACCTGATAATTGACGGACGTGGACCGCGCCAGCGTAACCTCTCCCGTTCCCGTGTTGGTGATCGTAACGTTATTGGTCATTATTCGTACATTGCGATAAGTGTACCCCTCTTCCCTATCCGCGAAGTTAAGTTCCGCGGGCGACGCGCTGATCGAGTAGGTCGTGGCGGCCGTCACCGCGCCGCGGGCGATGGCGATGCTCGCGCTCCGGGCGGGCGAGGAGCACCGGATCGGGTGCGGCGGCGTCGGTCAGGAAGTTGATCTCGTTGCCGTACACCGTGCCCGTCGCGTGAACGACGTAGGCGCGGGCGTAGTAGCGCGTGTCGGAGCTGAGGCCCGTGATGGTGGTGCTAAACGCACCCGTGCCCGAGCCCGCCACCTGCCGGCGCGTGTTGTCGGTGGTGGGGTTGCGCGGTGATCGAGACCGTGGGCGCAGCCCCCACCGAAACGGTCACGGCGGCGGTGCGCACGGAGACGGCCCCCGCCGCGCCCTCGGTGACGGAGGCGGCTACGATGAGGCTGCCCGCGACGGAGCCCTCGGTGAGGCCCGCGGGGGCGGTGGGCTGCGTGGTGATCGAGACCACGGGCACGGGGTCTTCCGTCTTGCAGGACGGTGTGATGACCGCGCAGGCGGCTGCCACGAGTGCGGTCATGAGCAGGAGTTTCTTCATCGTTGCATGTGCGTTTAAGGTTGGTTTCAGAACACCATTGCCAGCCCGACACCCGTGCCATGCACATTGAGCCGGAACTGCGGCGCGGCGGGCTGCCGCAGGGCGTACCTCGCGTTGAACTCGTTGACGGCGGCACGCTTGCGGCTTCCGCCGATACATATCCCGGTAATGCCCGTGGCGATGAACAACGACCCTACGACGACGCTGGTGACGCCCGTGGAATATGTACTATCGTAGTAACTAATGCTCATCACGTATCCTCCCACCAGGGTGCAAAACAGGCCGCTTCCGGCGCACCACCAGCCGCCTCGTGCCAGCCTGCGCCCGGCCATGTACTGCGCGTACAGGTCGGGGCCGAAGTTTTGCATGTCGCGAAGCAGGTCGCCCGTACGGACGATGGCCGTGGGCGGGGCGGCGGCCCGCTGAGGAACGGCGGCCGGCTGAAGTACTACGGCAGGTTGAGGAGCGGGGGTCGGCTGGGGAGTGGCGGTAGACGGTGCGGGTGCGGGTGCGGGTGTGGCCGCGGCGATGGGGTTGATCACCTCGCGCGTGCCGTTCTCGTAATTAATGGCCAAGACGTCGGCGCGCGGAAGCACCACGGTCGGCCCGTCGAGGTTCTCGGCGCGCTTGTAGCGGATATCGGAGTCCGATATTTCGATCACCTTTCCTTTGATCTCGTTGCCGCTCCTCAGTGTGATCACGTCCTGGGCGTAGGCGGTGTGCCCGATGACGGTCAGCAGACAGATAACGAATAATTTTTTCATGGTTTTTGTGATTTAAAAGTGATTGTTTACGGTTAATTTGTGCGCACATCCCAGTGTTTGGCGGTGGCGATGTCGGGGTCGCAGTCGGCGGCTCCCGGGTTGCCGCCAATGTATACACCGGCATAATGCTCGGCCTCGGCGGAGTAGTCGGGCAGCGAGCCGAACAGGGCGTTGAGCGCGGCGGCGTCCATCCGGTTATCTCTGCACGGGATACTCCTCAACAAAACGCATCCCGCGACGCTTATGTTTTGCAGTCCGTTGCCGTTGCAATTCAGGCTCCTCAAGGCGGTTTTGCCGCTCAGGTCGAGTTCGGTCAGCGACGTGTTGCCCTGCAAGGTTGCCGACTCCAACGCGGAGTTACCGGAGAGATCGAGTGACATGAGCTGCGCGTTGTCTGACAGGACTATGATTTCCAGCGCGGGATTGCCGCCCGTGTTGATCGATGCGAGCAGGCTATTGTTGACGTGCAAATATTTGAGCGCGCCGTTGGTGTACACGTCCAGCACTTCCAGCGGCCCGTAAGTCTCCAGAACCTCCAGCGCGGGGTTACCGCTCGGAGTTACCGCGGTTATCGTCGGGCCGAATGACGCGCGCTTGATGCCACCGCCGCTGATGCCGACAGAGTGCGAGGAAAGTCCGTCGGTGTAGGTGTGGGCGATTTGAGTTAAGTCGGTTCCGAGCCTGTATGTGTCGCTCGTGCCATCGCCCCAGTCGACGGTGGCCGTGCCCGGGCCGCCCAGCCCGAAAGCGACCGTGTTGTCGGCTTCCTCGGCGCCGGTCTGCGCGGTGAGGCTCATCGAGCCCGCAACGGGATCTTCTTCGTTCACGCCCGTGATGGGGAATTCGCCGGCGTCAGTCCACTCGTCGATCTCTCCGGTGATGGCCGCCTCGACCCTGCCCGAGCGCAGCGTCACCGTGTAGGTGTACCGCTTGCCCGGCTCCCACGCGGTGTGCGCGGTGGGGAGCGAACAGGTGAACGACTCACCGGCGTTGTTGATGAACAGCAGCTCGACGCCCGCCGTGGAGCCCGGGATCACCGTAGCCTCGGCCGAGACGGTCTCGCCCGTGCCCGAGGCCGCAAACTCGACAGGCATACCCGGCGATCCGTCCACCGAACCGTCTGGCAGATGAAGTCTGCCTGATGTGATATGCCCTGAGATAGACACCGTGACGCCGCCCGCCACGGGTGTGTCCACGCTTTGGTCGCCCGAGATGTTGAAGACGAGTTTCGACATCACGTGCCTGAACTGCAGCGCCACCGCTCCGGTCGAAAGCCGGTTGTAGCTCGCCGCGGGTGCGGCGTAGAGCACGTCGAGGGCCGACTGGTTGCTCTGGTCCCGCGTATTGATGGGAACATTGTAAATGTTCGAGGCCGCACTGTGGGGATGGTAGGCCACGAACTTCACATTGCCGCCGTCGGCCGGATAGTAGAGCGGCGTGCCGCCGTCGGGGGCGAAGGTGGCGGAGGTGCCAGCGGATGCCGTGTAGAGTTTATTGAACACGAGGGCGCTCGACTCAGACAGCGTACCCGCCCCGGCATCGTACATGTAGACCCCGATGGGGTCGCCCTCGTCCCACACGTTGCCCGAGGGCCCGCCCACGCGGGTTTGCACGGCGGCGAGATCGCCGGTGAACCTCACTTCGACGGGATCGCCGTCGGTCGGAGTCGTCTCGGTGCCTTTCTGGCAGGAGTTCAGTGTCGCCGCGCATGCCACTGTGACAAGGGCGGCCAGGGTCGAAAATCTTTTCATCTTTGGTGTCTGTATTATTAAGGTTAATCAGTGTTGGTTTTGACGTATGCCGAGAACTCCATCAGCATGAGGTTGTACTCCCGGTACATGGTCTGGGTGGTGAACAGCGTCCGGAACTCCGTCAGGTCGCGGCAGCGGTCGCCGCACCGCTCCATTCGCGCGAAGAACTCCTCGGCCTTGCGCTGTTCGTCGGGTGGCAGGTCGTAGTACTGTTCCACGACCTCGCGCCGCGCTTCGATCATCTTTTTTATCTTCCTGTCCATGGCGCGTCGATTGTTTGACGCAAAGGTATCCCGTGTGAAGCGAACGGAGTGGACTGACAGTCGCATCGTGTGGACTGACAGTCGCATTGTGCGCTTTTTTCGCCGGCGGGGGACGAAAAAAGCCCGCACCCGGGGCGGGGTGCGGACGCGAAACATCGTGGCGTGGGGGAGGTCTGTGTACGGTGCGCGGGGAGGGCGTTTACGATCCGGCCGTTTTCGCAAACTGCGAGGGTGTGCGGCCGAACGCGCTTTTGAACGAGCGCGCGAAGTAGCTCATGTCGCTGAACCCGCAGGCGTAGGCGACCTCCTTTATGCTCGGCCCGCCTTCCGAGAGCAGCAGTCTGGCCCGTTCCAGCCGCACTTTGGTCACGAACGAGAACACCGTGTCCCCGGTCATGGCCTTCACTTTGCGGTAGAGCTGCGAGCGGCTCAGACACATCTCGTCCGCCAGTCCGTCGGGCGACCACGCTTCGTCGTCGAGGTGACTGTTTATCACCACCAGCATGCGGGCGATGAAATCCCTGTCGTGTTCGGCGACACCCTCCGCGCCGGCGGCGCCGGCGCTCCCGAAATTGCCGTCCGGCAGCGCGCCGGAGTAGATCCGTTGCAGCCGCGCGCGGTTTTCGAGCAGCTTTTCGATGCGCACGGTTAGTTCCTGTTCGTTGAACGGCTTGACGAGGTAGGCGTCGGCGCCGGTGCGGATACCCTCGATGCGGTCGTCGTCGGTCGCTTTGGCCGTGAGCATTATGACGGGGATGTGCGAGGTGGCGAGCGACGCCCGCAGGTCGGCGGTCAGTTCGTAGCCCTCCTTTTCGGGCATCATCACGTCGGTGATGATCAGGTCGGGCACGTGGCGCTCGGCCATCTCGAAACCTTCCGCGCCGTCGGCGGCGTGGAGCACCGCGTACCGCTCGCCGAGCACCGTGGCGATGTAGTTCGCCACGTCGCGGTTGTCCTCCACCACGAGCACCACTGGTTTGTCGCCGTCCGCCGCGGCGGAAAGTAGCTTTTCACTCTCGGAACCGGTTGCATCGACCGGCGCAAGGGGCGGCGAGGGTTCGTTGGTGGTTGCATCCGTTGATGCAAGTACCCGCGAGGGTTCGTTCATCGTTGCATCCATTGATGCAAGAGGCTCCGAGGTGTCGCTGGTCGTTGCATCTGGTGATGCAAGTGTGATTTCGGTCGATTTGCCGGTTGCATCGAGTGATGCAACCGCCTTTTTGCTCCCGGAGCGGGTTGCGGCGGGGGTTGAGAGGGGCAGCGAGACGGTGAACTCGGTTCCGCGTCCCGGAGCGCTCGCCACGGCGATCGTGCCGCCCATCTCCTCGACCAACTGGCGGGTCAGCGCGAGGCCGATGCCCATTCCCCCCTCCGCCGAGGTGTAGTACAGCTCGAAGATGCGCGGCAGGTTCTCCGGCGCGATGCCCTCGCCGGTGTCGCGCACCGTGACGGCAAACCGCCGCCAGTCCGCCTCGGGGCGCAGCAGCATCTCGACGCGCCCGCCCGCCGGCGTGTGGCGGATGGCGTTCGACAGCAGATTGCCGAAGACCGTCTTCAGCCCCTCCGGCGCGTGGTCGGCCACCAGTTCGCGCGTCACGCCGGCCACCGAGAGCGCCACGCCGCTGTCCCGCGCCGACTTTTCATAAGGCTCGGCCACCGCCCGCAGCAGCGCCGCCATGTCGCCCCGCCGCCACGCGAGGTCGGTCTTGCCCGACTCCGAGCGGGCGAACTCCAACAGCTGGTTCACCAACCGCAGCAGCGTGCCGCCGTTGCGTTCGATGGCCGCCAGCTGCTCCGCGTCGGCGGGGCCGGGTGTCGCGCCCTCCGCGAACCTGTCGCGCAGGCGGGCGGAGTAGCCGAGGATCATGGTGAGCGGCGTGCGGAACTCGTGGGTGATGTTGGTGAAGAAGTTGGAGCGCATCCGCTCCAGTTCGCGCACCCCGGCGGCCTCGCGCCGCTCCAGCCTGCGCTTCCAGGTCAGCAGCGCAACGAGTCCAACCAGCACGATGAGGACGAGCGCGCCCATAGCAGTGCCGTAGCGCGTCCGTATGCGGTGCTCGCGGTTGCGCGCGTCTAACTCCTCGATCCGGCGGGTGTACTGCGCCGTGCGGTACTCCACCTGCGGTTCGAGCATGCGGTTGGTTTCCAGGTGGCGGCGCACGGTGTCGGCCCACGCGCGGCTGAGCCGCAGTTCGTCGCGCGAGGCGCGGTAGTCACCCAGCACGTAGTGGTAGTCCGAGAGCAGGGAGTAGGCCTGTTCGATGTAGGCCGGCGAGCGGATACCTTCGGCGGCGCGCAGTCCCTCGTCTAAGTAGCGTTTGGCGCGGCGGTGGTCGCCGAGGTTTATGTAAGTCTCGCCGATGCTGAAACACGCCTTCACCCAGTGCCACGTGTCGGAGGTGCCCGCGAGTATGTCGTAGGCCGCGAGGTAGCGGGCGAGCGCCCCGTCGCTC
>JAITWC010000171.1 GCA_031285485.1 Alistipes sp. | reverse complement strand
CGTTCATCAGGACGTAACGATCCGGTTCATCGCCACATCGTGGGTTTCTGCGGGGATTTCGGGCACGAGTGCGCCGGAGTGGCAGAGGCCCACTTTGTATATATGTGTGGCGGCGGGCTGCGACAGGTATCGGTCGTAGAAACCTCTGCCGCGGCCGAGGCGCTGGCCGGCGCTGTCGAACGCCACGCCCGGCACGAGCATCAGGTCTATCTCCTGCGGGGTGATCTGGCGGTCGGTTCGCGGTTCGCTTATTCCGAACACTCCGGGGGCGAGGTCGCCGGGGCCGAGGTATTCATGAAAAGTCATTGCGCCGCCGGAGTGGACGACGGGCAGCGCGAGGCGTTTTATTCCCAGCCAGCGGTGGAGCATTTCTTCTGTCGGCACTTCGTCGGGCAGGGCGTGATATAGCGCCACCGTGCGGGCGGCGGCGAACTGTGGTGACGATTCGATTTGGTCGAAAATATTACCGTAAGGCACTTCCCTCGTCATCCTTTCCGGCTCTGTCGGGATGACACCACGCGCCGCCGCGCGAACCGCTGCCCTGAGGGCTTTTTTCTTTTCCTCCAAGTGTTGTTATTATAAAAACAATACGATACCTTTGCGGCTCCAAAAATAACTATTATTTCTCATATATGAAACCTCCTTTCGTTGTCAGCTCGTCGGTCGGACGCAAGTTCGTGATGAGCATCTCGGGAGCATTTCTGGTGCTCTTTTTCACTTTCCACGCGGCGATGAACGTGGTGGCGATCATCTCGGCCGACGCCTACAACTGGATCTGCGCCGCGCTGGGAGCCAACTGGTACGCCATCGCAGGGACGCTGGTGATCGCCGGCGGCGTGGCGCTGCACTTCATGTACGGCATATTGCTGACGCTTCAGAACCGCCGTGCGCGCGGCAGCGACCGTTACGCGGTGAGCAAAACTCCTCCGGGGGTGGGCTGGTCGTCGCAGAACATGCTCGTGCTGGGCTTTGTGGTGCTGGGCGGGCTGTGTGTCCACCTTATCCACTTCTGGTCGAAGATGCAGTTGGTTGAGCTGATGGGCGTGCACGAAAACGCTCTTGGCCTCTCGCCGCAGGACGGCGCGGGTCTGATCGCAGTCACGTTCGGCAGTTGGTGGAACGTGGTGATCTACCTGTTGTGGTTTGCCGCGCTGTGGCTCCACCTCAACCACGGAATCTGGAGCATGTTCCAGTCGAGCGGCATCTCGGGCCAAACGTGGCTGCCGCGCCTCAAGGCGATCTCTAACGTGTGGACTACTCTCGTCGTGGCGATGTTCGCCGTGGTGGTAATTGTGTTTTACATTAAAAGTCTCTTATAGTCATGTCTGCGATAAAATTGGATTCCAAAGTTCCGGCGGGTGCGCTCGAAAGCAAGTGGAGCGCCCACAAGGCCGCCATCAAGGTGGTGAGCCCGGCCAACAAGCGTAAGCTCGACATCATAGTTATCGGAACCGGCCTCGGAGGAGGCGCGGCCGCCGCGTCGCTGGGCGAGCTGGGCTACAATGTGAAGGTTTTTTGCATCTCCGACTCGCCCCGCCGCGCGCACTCCATAGCCGCGCAGGGAGGGATCAACGCCGCCAAGAACTATCAGAACGACAACGACAGCGTGTTCCGTTTGTTCTACGACACCGTCAAGGGGGGCGACTATCGGGCACGCGAGGCCAACGTCTACCGTCTGGCCGAGGTGTCGAACCTCATCATCGACCAGTGCGTTGCTCAGGGTGTGCCTTTCGCGCGCGAATACGGCGGCTTGTTGGACAACCGTTCGTTCGGTGGCGCGCAGGTGTCGCGTACCTTCTACGCCCGCGGCCAGACGGGGCAGCAGTTGTTGCTGGGTGCCTACGCCGCTCTGAACCGCGCCATCTCCAAGGGGAGCGTGAAGAGCTATCCGCGCCACGAGATGTTGGACGTGGTGGTCGAGGACGGCGAGGCGAAAGGGATCATCGCGCGCAACCTCGTGACGGGCGAGATCGAACGTTTCGGCGCCCACGCGGTGGTGATCGCCAGCGGGGGCTACGGCAACGTGTTCTTCCTGTCGACCAACGCCATGAACTCCAACGGCTCGGCGGCGTTCCAGTGCTACCGCCGGGGCGCGATGTTCGCCAACCCGTGCTTCACGCAGATCCACCCCACGTGTATCCCCGTTCACGGCGACCAGCAGAGTAAACTGACCCTCATGTCGGAGTCGCTGCGCAACGACGGACGTATCTGGGTGCCCAGGAAGATGGAGGACGTGAAGGCGATCCGCAACGGCGCCAAGAAAGCCAGCGACATCGAGGAGAAAGACCGCGACTACTATCTCGAACGCCGCTATCCGGCCTTCGGTAACCTCGTGCCGCGCGACGTGGCCTCGCGTGCCGCCAAAGAGCGGTGCGACGCGGGATTCGGGGTGAACGAAACCGGCCTGGCCGTGTTCCTCGACTTCAAGACCGCCATCGAGCGGCTCGGAGCGGACGTGATCCGCGCCCGCTACGGCAACCTGTTCCAAATGTATGAGAAGATCACCGACGTCGATCCCTATAAAGAACCGATGATGATCTACCCGGCGGTCCACTACACGATGGGGGGCATTTGGGTGGACTATAACTTGCAGACGACGATCCCCGGCCTGTACGCCATCGGCGAGGCCAACTTCTCCGACCACGGAGCGAACCGCCTCGGGGCGAGCGCGCTTATGCAGGGTCTGGCCGACGGTTACTTCGTGCTGCCCTACACCATCGGCGACTATCTGTCGCGCAAGATCCAGGCGCCCAAGGTAGCCACCGACACCCCGGCGTTCGACGAGGCCGAGAGAGCGATCCGCGAAAAGATCGACCGCCTGCTCGCCATCAAGGGTAAGCACACCGTCGACGAGTTCCACAAGAAGTTGGGCAACGTGATGTGGGAGGACGTCGGCATGGCGCGCTCCAAAGAGAGCCTCGAAAGGGCCATCGCCCAGATCGCGCAGCTGCGCAAGGATTTCTGGAAAGACGTCTACGTCCCCGGCGAGAACGGCGAGTTCAATCAGGAGGTCGAAAAGGCGCTCCGCCTCGTCGACTTCCTCGAACTTGGCGAGCTGATGGCGCGCGACGCACTCAACCGCAACGAGAGCTGCGGCGGCCACTTCCGCGTGGAGTATCAGACCCCCGAGGGCGAGGCGCTCAGAGACGACGAGCGCTACGCCTACGTCGCCGTGTGGGAGTACAAGGGCGCGGACGAAGCTCCGGTGATGCACAGGGAAACGCTCGAATTCGAAGTCGCTCACCCCGCTCAAAGAAACTATAAAGATTAAGGCAATGGAAAACAAATTGATGAACCTGACGCTGAAGGTTTGGCGTCAGAAAGACGCCAAATCGAAGGGCGGCTTCGAAACATATCGGGTGGAGGGCATCTCGCCCGACACGTCGTTCCTTGAGATGCTCGACATTCTCAACAACAAGCTCATTCACGAGGACGCCGAACCCGTTGCGTTCGACAGGGGTTGCCGCGGCCCGGTGGCGTTCGACCACGACTGCCGCGAGGGGATCTGCGGAATGTGCTCGCTCTACATCAACGGCGAGGCGCACGGCCCCGACAGCGAGATCACCACGTGCCAGCTGCACATGCGCAAGTTCAGGGACGGCGACACCATCACCATCGAACCGTGGAGATCGGCGGCGTTCCCCGTGATCCGCGACTTGGTGGTGGAGCGTTCCGCGTTCGACAAGATTTTGCAGGCGGGCGGTTTCGTGAGCGTCAACACCGGTGGCGTGCCCGACGCGAACTCGATCCCCATTCCGCGCGACGACGCCGAGGAGAGCATGGACGCGGCCGCGTGTATCGGCTGCGGTGCGTGCGTGGCTACCTGCAAGAACGGTTCGGCGATGCTGTTCGTGGCGGCGCGCGTGTCGTCTTTGGCGAAGCTGCCGCAAGGCAGGGTCGAGGGCGCCCGCCGCGCGAAGGCGATGGTCGCCAGGATGGACGAACTCGGCTTCGGCAACTGCACCAACACGCAGGCGTGCCAGATGGAGTGCCCCAAAGGTATCTCGATCGCCCACATCGCGCGGCTCAACCGCGAGTTCCTCTCGGC
>JAITWC010000149.1 GCA_031285485.1 Alistipes sp. | reverse complement strand
TCTCCTCCATGTGGCGGGACATCTCCTCGAATGTCATTTTTGGTTTCAGTTCCATAGAATTGGTATTAGAATTATCCTGTAAGGATAGTCTCGCATCAATTCGCAGGTTTGTTTTTTTCATCGTCCCGGTTCAATACGCTCAGCAGGCAGAAGGCGATGGCCGCCATGTTCTCCTCCAGCTCCCACGCCTCGATCACCTCGGGGTATCGTTTCTTGACACCGTCTTCGTCCCCTTGCAGGTGGAGCGTACCCATCTTCGGGGTCAGCCCCGCACCACAGAGCAGGCACGTCCCGTCCCGGTGCAGGGCGCAACCGTTCTCGTCGGCGGCGATCTGAACCATCCAGACCCGTTTGCGTGCGATGTGGCGCGTGCCGATGTCCACCGAGACCTTCATCGCGGAGAGGATTCGGAGCAGGTGGGCGTATCCGGCGTGGATGAGCCGTGCGATCTCGTGGGGGGTCGCCATGCACATCATCTCCCCGCACAGCTTGGGCGCGGATGCGTGGCAGTCGCACTCGGAGCAATCCTTGCCCCGACATCCCGAGCCCCGTAGCCCGGCGAGCAAATCTTCTAACTTTCCCATAGTCAGCCGTTGTTCTTTTTCCACAGTTCGAGGATGTACTCCCGTCCGGCGGGAGTCCAACTGTCGATCTTGTATTTGTTCAGGTAATTCGTCCTGTGGTTGAACCACTCGTAGAAGTGGATGTCCCGCAGGTAGCGGAACCGGGGCTCGATCACCCACTCGTCCCCGACCCGGTGCTGCACCCCCTCGTCGGCAAGGAAGTGGTTCAGCCGAATGGCGCTCACACCGATTTCACCCGCTATCAACGTGGTCGAGAACCACTCGCGGGTCTCGACGGTCTCTTCGTAGTGCCGAACCTTGTGGCGGTTGCGCCGGAGGGTTTCGTTTTGCTCGCGGATGGTCTCCTGCTGGAGGTCGATCACAGAAAGTGCCTCCTCGTAGTTTGCCGGAAGCGGCAGGAACGATTCCGTGCGGACGGGCATTAGGTCATTCTGTTCCCGTTCATCTTGAACGATGGGCGGTTGATCGTTCCCGCCCCGCATCATCGTGACTAACCTCGCGCTGCACCACGAAGCGAATGCCGGCGAGAGCCACTGGGCGAACTGCGTCCACAGGTGGATTTCGAGCCAGGTCGCACCCATCGGCCCGCGTGTGGTGATGACCTGCCCCTCCACGCTTCGGCAGATACCGTCGTCCGCCAACGCCTGCCGCAGTTTATGGGTCTCGGTGAGTTTGAGCCACACCGTGGGGCGTTTCTCGAAGGGACGCGCCATCTCGGTGGCGTTGACCATGTAGCGCCCGTCGCTCATCTTCATCGTGAACCGGTTCCCCGAATACTCCATCACGATCAACTCCTCGCCCGTGTCTCCCTTCGGAGGCGCGTCGGGTTGCAGGCGTACCGACGGGCGGGAGGATTGCAGATGTCGTAGCAGCTCCCGACCCGTTGCCTCCAACACTTTGCTCCCGCCGATGATCCACCGCACGAAGCGCACCACCTCCTCGAAGTCGGCGTAGATGTCTCGGTGGTGGCACTCATCCAGCCTCCAGGCGGAGGGGCACTTGCGGGCCGCCGTCCCGTCGCCGATGAACGAAAGCCGTTTCATCACCCGGCACACATCGTTGACGCAGACCTTCCCGATGTCGCCGTCACTGCCTCTGCACACCTTCAAGGGCTCTTGCAGAAAGCGGATGTCCTCGAACCTGTTCATTTTCCATCCGGTTTTTTCTTGTTTCTTCGCTTCTCTGCACTCAGACGGCGGCGGTTCATCTCACGGGGGTGGTGATAGCGCATGACCCGATTGCACATCCGGTCGTACTCCTCCACGCGCAAAGAACCGAAGTCCTCGTGCGGAGTGATCTCGACCAGGGTGTACTCGTAGTGCCGGAAATAGTACCCATAGCAGGAGATGTGTTGTCCCAAACAACATAGGGAGATTGATTGGGCGGGGATCTTCATTGCCTGAGAAGCGGTGTTCAGGGACTTGTGCATGGCGACCAAAACGCGGTGGTTGTTGAATACCAGCACGTTTTTATGCTCCTGAAAGGTGCTTCTTCTTGTCATCGTCGTGTTAGGGTGTTTCGGTCGGGCCGGAGCCGAACCGTGATTCGTACATGAATTTGGTCAGATCGTCGTTCAGCGTAACGCCCACCCTCAGCAGTTCCTCCATCCGGTGGCACACATAGACCCCGAACCATTCCTCGGCGTACATCAGAAACGGGATAACCAAACACTCATCGAGATAGATGTTGCCTGTATCGTCCGTAACCGTCAGTCCGTCCCGAAGGATTTCGCTCGTGTGGCAGATCGCCTCGATTTGGTAATCAAACTTCTTCAAAAACTCGGCGACGTTCAACGGCTCGCCTCCCTCCATTCCGTTGAGATAATGTGTGGCCCCGAAGTAGAGCAAATCCCCCTCGGCTTCGAAAAACTTCAGGGCGGGAACGTTCGGGAATTTGCTCTCCGAGCAGGGTGTCAATATTGCCTTTTCCATTCTTTTCTTATAAAAAACGATTGTAGATTCTCTCGCAAATATAGATTTATTATTTCTACTAAAAAACAAATATGATTATTTTTCTGCTCTTGTTTTGTAGTGTCAAAGCATTGAATAACAACGCTAATAATAAATATCTAAATACCTATATAATCTGTTCGTCATAAGTATTGACAACCCCCAAAAGAGGCTTGTTAAGCCTCGATTATTCCGAGCCGTACTATCAGTATTGAAAAATCGTTTTAACCCGATTTTTTCCTTCGAACCTACTCTTTCCCAAAGGGAAAAAATGTCGAAAAATTTTCATACGTCCACCGTCAATCACGAGCTTTTGGAGTCGATTTTCCGAACTTCGAAGAAAACGATCCAGGAATACGTCGCCGAAATCGAGCGAACGAACCGCTACAAATCGGTGCGCTCGAACGTGGCGAACGGGACGGTTCTCGACGACCGTTCCCGGTTGATGGACCTCTACGACGCCTGCCTTCAGCAGGACGCCCACATCCGCGCCGTGATCGAGACGTTGGTGAGCCAAATCCTCGGCGACCGCTACATGCTCGCCCGTCAGAACGAGAAGGGAAAATACATCAAGGACGTGGCTCAGACGCAAAAAATCCAAGGGTCGCAGTTCGACAAGATCATCAGGGGCATCGTCGAGGCGAAGCTCTTCGGCTACACCCTGCTCGAAATTATGCCCGGCATCGACCCGCGCACGGGGAAGTTAGCCGAGGTGAACATTATCGAGCGGCGCAACGTGCTCGCCGACCAGCGGCGGGTCGTGCAGCGGCAGGGTATCTGGCTGCCGGGATGGGATTTGACCCAGGCGGCCTATTCGCGTAACTACATCCTCGTGAACACGGGCGACCTCGGGCTCTTCTCCGCCACCACACCGCTGATTCTTGCCAAGAAGTTCACCGTGGCCAACTACGTCAACTTCTCGCACACCTACGGCCAGCCCATCATCCACGGCAAGACCGTGAGCGAGTCCAACGCCGACCGCAAGCGTCTGGCGAACGACATCGCCAACGCCGCGCAGAACAAGGTCTTGGTAACGGGATTGGACGACGAGATAGACATCAAGACCTTCACGATGTCCAACTCCGAGAAGATATACACCTCGCTCATCGAGTTCGTGAACCGGGAGGTGTCGAACATGATCCTCGGCTCGGAGTCGATGGCCGGAGCCACGCAATCCTACGTCGGCTCGACGAAAGCGCATCAGGACATCTTCCGCGAGCGCATCGAGGTCTACCGCCGCTTTATCGAGAACGTGATGAACGAGGAGGTGGTGCCGAGACTTGTGGCGATGGGCTACAT
>JAITWC010000091.1 GCA_031285485.1 Alistipes sp. | reverse complement strand
CCGTTGCGGAAACTCCGCAAGCCACATGAAGCGCACGTCGTTAGCCACGAACTCCTCGATACGGCGCGAGGGTAGGTATTACCTAAGTAGGCGTAGATGATAACCTTTATCATCATGCGCGGGTGACAGGCCGAACATCCTGTCTTATTATAAAGTCGCCCGACTTCTTTGAGATTAAGCCGCTCGACAACGGCACTAACCATCCTAACCGGAGCGGTCGCAGGGATCAACTCTTCCAAACTCGGTGGCAACAATGACAACTGTTGCTGGTCATAACTCTTGAATGACATATTCAAAAACCTTTAGATCAACATCATAAAGATAATGATTATATGCCAAAATCACAAATAGAGTACAAAAAAAAGAGAACCTGTCTCATTGCGTTTTGAGACAGGTTCTTCTCTTTGCAAAGACATACCTAATACTGGAACACCTTCCCGCCGGCGATGACGGCCTGATGTTCCTTGTCGAATTCGACATACTGTTTGGTGCGCATCGCGGCGGTCACCATGATACAGGCCACCGAGTGGTCGTAGGCCGCTTCGACGGGTGCGTTGGTGTTGACGTTTCCGTCGCGCACGCACGCCATCCAGTTGAGCATGTGGGCCGAGGTGAGGGGGTCGCCTCCGGTGTTGGCGCCGGTCTCCACGCGGAATCCTTCGAGCTTGAACTCCTCCAACTTGTTCTCCTGCATTCCCATCGCCGTGGCGTCGCGTGCTCTCAAGTAGCCGTTCGGCGTGACCATGTTGGTGTCGAGGTTCAGTTCGCCGCCGTTGGAGTAGTAGATCTCCTTGACACCGCCCGCCTCGTTGGTGAAGCGCGACGAGTACTGCACCTGGAAACCCTTCGTGGGATCGTCCTCGGGGCCGTATTCGAACACCGCGGTCATGGTGTCGTAGTTTGTACGGCCGTCTTTCCACAGGTAGATGCCGCCGTTGGCCACCACGCTGCGCGGATAGTGCAGCCCGGTGAACCAGTGCACGGTGTCGATCTGGTGGGCCATCCACTGCCCCGGTATGCCCGACGAATAGGGCCAAAAGAGGCGGTATTCGAGATATTTACGCGGATCGTAGTCTTCGTAGGGCCGGTTCGCGAGGAAGCGTCTCCAGTCGATATCCTGCTCGCGCACCTGCGCCACTTCCGCGGGACGGCGCCAGCGGCCGGGCTGGTTGACGTTCCACGTCATTTCGCACATCACGATGTCGCCGAACCTGCCGCTGCGGATATAGTCGTTGGCGGCGTGGTAGTTTGGGCCGCTGCGTCGCTGCGATCCCATCTGGAACACCACTCCGGCCCTTTCGACGGCGCGGCGTCCCTCGACGTTATCGGTCATCGTTTCGGCGAACGGTTTTTCGCAATAGATGTGTCGTCCGGCGTCGGCGGCTTCTTTGGCGTGGTAGGCGTGCTGGAAGTCGGCGGTGGAGATTATCACCGCGTCGATGTTCTTGTCGGCGTACAGTTCGTCGTTGTTGCGGCACAGGGTCACGGCGTGGCCCAGCCTGCGGGTGAGGTTTTCCTGAGCCGCCTCGCGCCGCATGCTCCACAGGTCGGACACGGCCACGATGTCGAAGTTCAGTCTCTCGCGGTGATTCATGAAGCTCGGCAGCAGCGAACTGCGAAACCGGTCGGAGTAGCCAACCACGCCCACGTTCACGCGGTCGTTGGAGCCGATGATGCGGGCGTAGCTTTTGGTGCTGAAACCCATTCCTCCGACCATTAGCCCGGCGGAGGCGAGACCTGCCTGACGGATGAAGTCTCTTCTTGTAATTTTACCCATAAAGTTCAGTTATATGATTTAACGTTCGTGTGTTTTTTCAGTTCTGCGATGGCCGGGGCGATCTGCGCGTCGAAATCTCTCCAACCCGCCTCGATCGACAGCCCTCCGCGGTAGCCCGCGCGGCGCATGGCGTTGTAGTATGGTGCGAGGTCTTCGCCGTGGGTTCCGGGCACCGAGCGTCCCTCTTTTTCGGCGACGTGCATGTGGCCGATGTACTCCCGCTCGGCGACCAGCACTTCGGGCCCCTCGTTCTCTTCCAGCATGTGGTAGATGTCGGCCAGACAGCGGATGTTTTCGTGGCCCACGGCTTTCACTATCGCCACACCTTCGGCCACGGTGTTCATGTAGTTGGCCTCGGCTTTGCGGAGCGGCTCCAGCACCACCGTCACGTCGTACTGCCCGGCCACGGGGCCCATCCTCCGAAGCAGTTCGGTGAACTCGGCCACGGCTGTGGCTTTGTCGTAACCCTCGGGGTGGTTGCGCGCCCCGCTGCTGCCCAGCACGAGCATGCGGATACCCAACTGTCGGGCGCGCCGGAAAGCCACCTCGCACCACTCCAGCGCGGCGTCGTGGTCGTGCTGGGGGCCGGTTAGCTTAATGTTGCCGGGAAAGAAGCCGTTGCACGCGTAGATCGGAAGGGGCGAGGCGAGGGCCTGGGCGTAGTTGCCCGCCGTCCACTCATCGTCGGAGAGTTGGGGCTGCAAAAAGCCCGTCACACTCAGCTCGATGAAATCGCCGCCCGCGTCTTTCAATTTCTGAGCGTTCCGGATCGAGGTACACACACCGACGATCACCTGGGCCGGCGATTGGAGCGACACGCCCGCCACGGACAGGGCCACTAACAGGAGGGTGATTTTTTTCATTGTTCGACAGGGCGATTCGGTTAGCGAGGTCGGTTGCGACATCACCCACAAATGTAAAAATAAAATTCGGATATGCCAAAAAACGTACCCGCGATATTTTGGTCTCCTCGGGGCGGATTTTGTCCGTTACCCCGCGAACCCGCCTGCCGGAGAACCGAACGGGGAGATTCACCGCTTGCAACACTGTTGCAACGGCCAAATCACAAGATTCACCGCTTGCAACACTGTTGCAACGACCAAAACGCGAGATTCACCGCTTGCAACACTGTTGCAACTGCCAAAACGCGAGATTCACGACTTGCAACACTGTTGCAACGGCCAAAACGCGAGATTCACTGCTTGCAACACTGTTGCAACGACCAAATCGCAAGATTCACGACTTGCAACACTGTTGCAACGACCGATAAAACGAATCGACAGGCTGCGAAGGCGACACGCGGCGGCGATCCTATAATCCGGGATCGGCTTTTTTGAGCGGAACGGAGAAAGTGGCCCCCTCGGCGGCGACGCGGGTGTTCGGAAAGACGGCGCGCGCCTCATCCTCCAGCAGGGCGAGGTTTTTGTACCGCGACGAAAAGTGTCCGATTATCAGCTCCCCGGCCCCGGCCTTCAGGGCGATCCGCGCAGCCTCGGTAGCGGTAGAGTGGCCCGTGTCGCGCGCCAGCCGGCGGTCGGTGTGGGCGAAGGTCGCCTCGTGGTACATCAGATCGACCCCACGCACGAGCCCCGCCGCCTTGGGCGAGGGTAGGGTGTCGCTCAGGTAGGCGTAGGAGCGCGTCGGATGGTTGTGGGGGTCGGGTTTCTCGACGAAGTGATAACCCGTCGTCGGGGTGCGGTGCCTGAGCGGAACGCTCCACACCTCCATCGAGCGGTTCTCGTAGACGAGCCTGTGGGCCGTGGTGTCGACCGGAGTGAAGTCCAGCTCGAAGTCGACCGGCTGGCCGAACTCGTTCTGGAAAAAGTCCAGCATACGACCCACCGCCCCCGGGCCGAAAATTTTCAGAGGTGTCTGTTTCCCGGCCAGCCCGAGGCTCGAAATCAGCGGCACCAGACCGTAGATGTGGTCGCCGTGGATGTGGCTGATGAACACCGCGCGGATCTTGAGCGGCGACACGCCCACCCGCAGCAGGCGCGAGCGGGTGCCCTCGCCGCAGTCTATCAAATAGAACTGCTCACGCACATTGAGTACGTGAGCAGTCTGGTGTTTATCCGCCGCCGGCGACGCCGAACCGTTCCCCAGTATGGTAACTTCGAACCTCACGGCGGCGGCTGTCTCAGAGTCCTATTCGGCAGTCCCGGCCTGGGCCTCTTCCGCTGCGGCCACTTCCCTGGTTTCGGCCACGACCTCCTCGGCAGCCTCCTTCACGGCGGCGGCTTTCCTGGCCGGGGCTTTTTCTTCAGCGACTTCGGCTGCGACTTTTTTGGTCGCTGCTTTCTTTTCGGCGGCTGGCTTTGCCTCGGCCTCCTCAAGGTTGGCTTTCAGCTCGACCAGCGCCGACAGATCGCCCAGAGTGGTCTTCTCGATCGACGCCTGAACCTTCTTCACCGACAATTTGGTGTCGTCGGCCTCGGCCCTGCGTTCGGCTTTCACCGTGTTGTCGGCGGCGCGACGCGCTTCCTCGTAAGTGCGCACGTGCGACAGAATGACGCGGCGGGTGCCCTTCGAGAACTCCGTCACGCGGAAAGGCAGGGCGTCGCCCACCTTGGGTGTCGAGCCGTCTTCCTTAGTGAGGGCGCGGGCGGGAGCGAAACCTTCGATATCCTCGCCCAGCGACACGACCGCGCCCTTGTCGTTCATCTCGGTGATCTTGCCCTCGTGAACGGTGTCGACGGCGAACCGCTGTTCGTACTGGTTCCAGGGATTATCTTCGAGTTGTTTGTGGCCCAGGCTCAGGCGGCGGTTCTCCTTGTCGATATCCAGCACGACTACGTCGATATCGGAGCCGATCTGCGTAAACTCGGCCGGGTGTTTGATCTTCTTTGTCCAGCTCAGGTCGCTGATGTGGATCAGTCCGTCGATGCCTTCCTCCACTTCGATGAACACGCCGAAGTTGGTGAAGTTGCGCACCCTGGCGGTGCGGACGCTGCCGATGGGGTAGCGCTGCTCGATGCCGTCCCACGGGTCGACGCCGAGCTGCTTGGTGCCGAGCGACATCTTGCGGTCGTTGTAGTCGAGGGTCAGTATCATCGCTTCTATCTCGTCCCCGACTTTCATGAAGTCCTGAGCCGAGCGCAGGTGCTGGCTCCACGACATTTCGCTGACGTGGAGCAGACCTTCGATACCCGGAGCGACTTCGACGAACGCGCCGTAGTCGGCCATGACAACGACCTTGCCCCTGATGCTGTCGCCCACCTTGAGGTCTTTCGACAGAGCCTCCCAGGGGTGGGGTGCGAGTTGTTTCAGACCGAGAGCTATGCGGCGTTTGTCCTGATCGAAGTCGAGGATAACGACGTTGAGCTTCTGGTCGAGTTCCACCACCTCTTCGGGATGGGTGACGCGGCCCCAGCTGAGGTCGGTGATATGGATAAGACCGTCCACGCCCCCGAGGTCGATGAACACCCCGTAGGTGGTGATGTTCTTGACTGTACCTTCGAGGATCTGGCCCTTTTCGAGCTTCGAGATGATCTCCTTTTTCTGCTGTTCGAGTTCGGCCTCGATGAGCGCCTTGTGCGACACCACGACGTTGCGGTACTCGGAGTTGATCTTCACGACCTTGAATTCCATAGTCTTGTCGACGTAGATGTCGTAGTCGCGGATCGGTTTGACGTCGATCTGCGAGCCGGGCAGGAACGCCTCGATGCCGAACACGTCGACAATCATACCGCCCTTGGTGCGGCACTTGACGTAGCCCTTGATGATCTCGTCGTTCTCCATCGCCGAGTTGACGCGATCCCAGCTCTTGAGCTGGCGCGCTTTCTTGTGCGACAGGATGAGCTGGCCCTTTTTGTTCTCGGCGTTCTCGACGAACACCTCGACCTTCTCGCCGGGTGCGAGTTCGGGGTTGTAGCGGAATTCGGCGACGGGGATCACGCCTTCGCTCTTGTAGCCGATGTTGACCACCACCTCGCGTTTCGAGACGCCGATGACGGTGCCTTCGACCACTTCGCCTTCGACCACGTTCGACAGTGTGTCGTCGTACTCTTTTGTGATCGCCTCTTTGGATTTGTCGTAGATTGCGGAATCGCTTTCTAAAGCCGCCCAGTCGAAATTTTCGTTGCTGACGGCCTGTTTTGTTGTATCGGACATTGTGTTGCGGTTTTGCGAACCAGTCGCTCGTTAATTAATTAAAGTTAGACAATAAAAACTGTGGGTCGCAAAGGTAATACTTTTTTATTGAATCGCAATGCGCGCGCCGTTATCGGGTTGCAGCGGGTTGTGTGCCGTGATGTGGCGGCGCAGAATGTCGGTCACCTGTCGGCCCGTTTCGGCGGCCTCTTCCGAGCGGTCGAAGATGTAGTTCTTATATAGGTAGTCGGGCATTGCCACGAGGTATGAGGTTCGCTCGGGCCGGTCGAAAACCACGTCGACTGCGCGGCCGCTCTCGTCGGTGACGATGGTGTAGGCCAATCCCGACGGCATAACGTCGCGGCCGGGCGACTCGGCGAAACGGTTCATGATGAGTCCCTTTATCTGCCCGGGGGTCATGCGCAGCGTGTACACCTCGCTCAGGAACGGCTCGATGCGGTGCAGGTCGGCCGTGGCGATCCCGCCCGCCAGAGTGTCGACGCGGATACCGCCGCTGTGGTACAGCACGATGTCGGCCCCGAGGTCGGCGCGGATGGCGTCGGTCACCAGATTCCGGACCCCCCAACTGTCGAGCGGAGCGGCGGTGGCGCCCACCGGTTCGAGCAGCGCGGGGTTGGAGTTGTAGCGGCGCACCATCTCCTCGAAACGGGGCGAGGGGGCGATCGTGTCGAGCATCACCAGCCGGTTCTCGATGTCGATCTGCCCGCGGCGCCCGTTGAAAAGCCCCTTCTGCCGGGTCACGGTGGTCACTCCGGCGTACCTGAGCCTGCTGCCCGCCTGCGTGACGAGGGTGGTGGAGTTCACCAGCGGCGCGTCTTCCACCACCGTGTGGGTGTGGCCGCCGATTATCAGGTCGAGGGCCGGAACCGCCCCGGCGAGTGCCACGTCGGCGTCGTGGCCGATGTGGGTCAGTCCCACGAACACGTCGGCGCTGTCGGCCAGAGCGGCGTAGCGAGCGGCGGTCTCCACGACGTCGGGAAAGGTCAGGCCGATGAAGTGCTCGGCCTTGCCCTCGGGCCGCCGCCACTGGGTGGTGTTGTACACCAGGCCCAGAAACGCGAACCGCATGCCGCCCGCCTCGATGAAGACGTAAGGCGGCACGGGGCCGAGTTCCGATCCGGCGCTCTCCGTGTTGGCGCCGACCACCGGAAAGTTCATCCGGTCGAGACGGGACCGCAGGCGCGGCTGCCCCCAGTCGAACTCGTGGTTGCCCAGCGTCGAGACGTCGTATCCCAACTCGTTCTGAAGCTCGACGACGGGCATGAGCGGCTGGGGCGCGATGTCGACGAACGGGTTGCCCGTCCACCGGTCGCCCGCATCGGCGAGCAGCACGCGGTCGGCCCCCTCGGCGGCGCGCAGATCCTCCACGAGGGTTGCCAGACGCGGAAAATTGTCGATCGACGAGTGGATGTCGTTCGTCGAAACTATCACCACCCGGCTCTCCGTCGTGCAGGCCGCGAGGAAAATCACGGGCGCAAGTGCGAAAAATCTTTTCATACGTAATAAATCAGTCGTTAACTCCCCTGCGCAAGCTGCGCAAGCGGCAAATCGTGTCATTCGGTCGTTGCGCGGGCCGCGCAAGCGGCAAATCGCGCCGTTTGGCCGTTACCTCCGCGATACGCTCTTGTTTTTCACGCCTTTCAAATTAACGCTCGTTACTCCGGCAAAGGTAATATTTCTTTTGCGAGCACAAAGATTACGGCTTTTTACATGCCGGTGCTCCCTCGGGGCCAGTGATGGCCACGATGATCGTGTATGCCGTAAATGTTGAGGCAGTGTGCGTTAGCCGCGAGGGTGAAAATATTTATTGCTTTTTTTGCAAAATTATTTGGAAATAGAAATTCTTTGCCCTTATCTTTGCACTCCCAAACGGAAAGAAACACCGCCGGAGGGGCGTGACACGGAGACTTCGGTCGACGGTGAAACGGAAAGAAAACATAACGTTCTTTGAGGAATTTGAGCAGCTAAAGTTTATTTTGAAAATTTCAAAGAAACAATACCTTTGAGGTAAAGCCAAGATTATGATTCAAAACTTTTTTACAATGGAGAGTTTGATCCTGGCTCAGGATGAACGCTAGCGGCAGGCCTAACACATGCAAGTCGAGGGGCAGCACAGGATGTAGTAATACATTTGGTGGCGACCGGCGGACGG
>JAITWC010000051.1 GCA_031285485.1 Alistipes sp. | reverse complement strand
CCCGAGCGTGATGATGGAGTTGGCCGATTCGACCCGCGCGGGTGTGTTCAAACCCATGCACGACGAACCGCAGACTTCGGAAGCGTTGATGCTTCTGATGCCGATGATGATTTCTTAAGACGCAGGGATGCAACTTCAGCTTAAAAATCCAATAATATTTCTCGACCTCGAAACGACGGGGATCGACATCACGCGCGACAGGATCGTGGAGATTTCGCTCGTGAAGGTAATGCCAGGCGGCGGCCGCGAGGTGAAGACCCGCCGCGTGAACCCCGAAATGCCCATACCGACGGAGGCTACCGCCATTCACGGCATCACGGATGACGATGTGAAGGACGAACCGCCGTTTCGCGCGCTCGCCCGCTCTTTAGCCTCGTATATTGAGGGGTGCGACCTGGGAGGCTACAACTCCAACCGATTCGACATTCCGATGCTGGTGGAAGAATTCCTGCGCGCGGGAGTTGATGTCGATTTCAAACGGCGCAAGTTCGTGGACGTGCAGAACATTTTCCACCAAAAGGAACGGCGCACGCTCGAGGCGGCCTACAAATTCGACTGCGACCGCGAGTTGGAAGGCGCACACTCGGCCGAGGCCGACGTGATGGCAACCTACGAAGTACTCGAAGCGCAACTCGACCGCTATCCCGATCTTCAGAACGACGTGGCGTTTCTGGCAGACTACTCGGCTCGCGACAACTGTGCCGACTACGCCGGACGAGTGGTGTACGACGACAAGGGAGTCGAAGTGTTCGGGTTCGGCAAACACAAGGGACGGTCGGTGGCAGAAGTGTTCCGCAAAGAACCGTCATATTACACGTGGATGATGGATGGCGATTTTCCGGCCTACACAAAAAAGGTCATCACCGAGATTAGGTTGCGGGATAAGAAATGACAGTTACGATTTTTTGCGACGGCTTGTTACATATTTGATTTTCGGAGCGTTGGTTTTGGCCGACGCGCGCTCTGCCGCGGCTCAGGATTTACGGGTGGAGATCGGCGAGGAACAGTCGGCAGGGGAGATCAGGCGTCAGGCGCGCTTGTTCGACGAACATATCGTGAGGATGGGCGAGACGGGATTTTCCATCGCGCGGGGCTACGCCATTGCTCCGAAGACGCTCGCCGACGATAACCCCGGGGTCGATCTGGTCAACGTTAAGGTGGGGCAGGTGCTGCTAATTCGCAAAAGGGAGAGAGGCCGCACCGAACCCGAACGAGTTGCCAGTCAATGGGATGATATGATGACCCGGCGAGCCGACGACGAAACGGCTCGCCGTGCGGCTTTGGCTCAATCCGAAACGTCGAGGGTGGATACGCTATGGAGTGTGGTCATCGACGGTCACAACCCGGGAGGGTTGTTTCCGGACAGTGTTGGGAGACGGTCGGAAGTACCGAACTTCGGCGATGGTGGCGGCGTGCCCCGCATTGCGCTGATGCTGCCCCTAAACCAGCCGGGCATCCAGTTCACGGATTTCTACCGGGGAGCCCTCGTGGCGTTCGAGGATATGAAAAAACAGGGCCGTTCGGCTCAAGTGACACTCTATAACAGTGAAAACTCGGCCGAAAAGGTGCAGCGCATCGTTACTTCGGGCGAGTTTGCCGGCACCGACCTCATTATCGGCCCCGTGTATGAGGACGAGATGGGGCCGGCAGTGAGGTTCGGCGAGGCGATGGGCGTGCCGGTGGTGTCGCCGCTCGCCACCCTGCGCGAGATGGAGAGCGACGCCGTGTGGCAGATGGCCCCCGATGCCGAATCGAAGTACGATAAACTGCGCCCCACGTTGCATGGTGACGTTAACATAGTGATCGTTTCGTCGGGCGCGGCCAATGACGCGGAATTCGAGCGCGAGATATCAGCCGAACTCGGCCGACACACTCCCAAACGTTTCAATGTTCCGGCGGGTGGCGGTGTCAACTTCGCCGCATTGCTCGATTGGAACCGGCCCAATGTGGTGATCGTGCTGGCGGGGAGCGAACTGTCGGTCAACTTAGCTCTGGCGACCATCTCGTCGTCGTACAACCTCGCCGTCGCCACACGGCCGGGCCGACCCTCGATCACCGTCGTGGGTACCTCGCGGTGGGCGAATTACAGCGCCGGGGTGTCGCTCGACCCGAGCCTGCTGTTCAAACTCAACACCAGTTTCGTAACCAACTATCACATCGACCGTGCGAATCCCGAAACGAGGTTCTTCGAGGCACGCTATTTGGAGTTGTTCGGCGACACGCCGTCCAAGTCGGCCTTCAGGGGCTACGACGCGGTGGCGCTGTTCGTGAGCGCGCTGTTCGAGAGCGGGGAGTCGTTCGGCGAACGGATCGAAAGGGTGGGGATCCCGCTTGGCACCGGCTATCGTTTCGTGAGAGACGGCGGATATGTGGGGCGACACGTGAACGACCAGTGGACATTCGTCACGTTTTCAAGCGACTACAACATGACGACAGAATAACCGATACACAACCCGACTTAAACTAAACCACCATGCACTAAAAGTGCATGGTGGTTTAGTGCCGTTTGTCCCACGGGGCAGTCGGCGCAGCAGCCGTGGGCGCAGTATTGCGTTTCGAGCTCCAGCAGCGCCTGGCTCTCGAAACCGCTCTCGGCCGTGCATCCGCCCGCGTACCAGCGCTCCAGTAGCCGGTTCTTCTCGGGCGGGATGGTGGTGAGCAGGTCGAGGGCCCGGTCGCACAACTCCTCGATACCCGTGTTGCGTCCGTAGGCGAACATGAGCGGTGCGGCGAGGTTTATTCCTATGAGGCGTGCCTTGGCCCGTCCGATCCGTTTATCCGACGGCGTACTCTCCCCGCCCGACGGTTTGTAGTGTGTACGCCAATACTCCGAGGCCGTCGCGTCGAACAGTTCCTCGACATCTCCCGATGTGCGACACTTCAGCACTCCGTCGAGCATGAAATCTTTTTTGCTCATCAGCGATGCTGTCTCGGCCAGTCTCACTGCCGGATGGTTGGCGGGATAGAGTCCCGCGAGATTCCACTCGCCGGATTTAAGGGGCACAATCGAGTATTTTGTGAACAGATGCCGCGCCTCGTCGGAGAGCATCAGCGTGTAGTCGTCCTTGAAATCGTAATCGTAATCGTCGCCGTCACGCCTGTCCAACCGCCTGTTGCTCCCTCCGAACAGGAACCCCGCCGTGCCCAGCAGCAGTGCCTCAAGACGCGCCACTGATCCTTTCTCACGCGAGACCATCGTGGCGGTGGCCTTTGATGCGAGCGAGGCAAAGGCTTCGCGGTTGCGGTCGCCGCCCATAGCGGTGAGCAGCAACACGTGGAAAGTTTGGTTCCAGTCCTGATCCGAGGCGGCGAATATTTGGGCAATGCGCTGGGTCTTTCGTTGCAACCGCTCGACCATCAGCGATGTGTAGAGCGATGTGCGGTGCAGCGAATCCATCTCCGCGACACGACGCGTACAACCGTCACCCCCAACTCCAGCCCTCAACCCGTCGTAGCAGCAGACGGCGGCGGGCGGTGGCGCCACCTCGATCTGAATAACCTGACGGTCGGTCACACCAAGCACAGGCGTCGAGTGAGCCTCCGTGACGCACAGCACGGCGCCGTCGGGAACGGGTGTTTCTTTCCCCACGGCTACGCATCCGCGCCGTCGTTCGCCGTCCACCGTCACCTCCGCGGCTATCCACACTCCGGGCGTCGTCTCGTCGGGTTCGCCCTCCGACACGACCCTGACCCGCTCGCCAGTGGCAGCATAGAATTCGCGCCATGTCATCTGGCCCGTGCGCCACAGGTAGTTCATCAGTCCGGTGTAGTCCATCGTTCGTTTGGGTAGGTGGGAAGGTGCTGGTGGGTTACAGCAATCCTAATTCGAGTTTGGCCTCGTCGGAGAGCATGCTCTTGTCCCAGGGCGGCTCGAATGTGAGGCTGAGTTCGACCTCCGACACTCCATCAACGCCCGCCACGGCGATCTTCACATCCTCCACCAACTGGTCGGCCATCGGACAATTGGGCGCAGTGAGGGTCATCACCACGCGCGCCGCGCCAGAAGGCTCGAAGTCTATCTCGTAGATCAGCCCCAAGTCATATACATTGACCGGTATCTCGGGGTCGAACACCCCCTTGAGTGCTGTCAATATCTCCTGCTCCACCTTCAATATATCTCCCGGCGTCATCCTGTCTGTCACTTTCAACTTCAACTTTCAACTTTTTTGGCATCGAACGCCAGCGCATACATCTTCATCTGTTTGACCATTGCGGCGAGACCGTTGGCGCGTGTCGGCGAGAGGTTCTCACGCAACCCTATTCGATCGATGAAGTAGAGGTCGGTGTCGAGTATCTCGCACGGGGTGCGACCGTTCAACACCTCTATCAGCAGCGAGATTATCCCTTTCGTGATGATAGCGTCACTGTCGGCGGTGAACCACACCCTCCCCTCTTCGTCCTGCCTCGTGACGAGCCACACCCTCGACTGGCAACCGTTGATGGCATAGCGTTCGGTGCGGTGTGCGGGGTCGATGGGCGGCAATGCGGTGCCCTGCTCGATCAGGTAGTTGTATTTGTCCATCCAGTCGTCGAAAAGCGCGAAATCACTTATGATCCGTTCCTGTATCTTATCCATTAGTCCAAACTATAAATTATCGATTATCGGAAGTAATTCGGCATCGGAAGCGGTGAGCCGTCCGACATCCATGATCCGTGCCAGTGTGGTTGCGAGCGAGGTCATGTCGACATTCCGGTCGATGGTCGCACCCGCAGGCACACGCCAACCCCATACGACAAGGGGCACGTGTGTGTCGTAATCGTACATCGACCCCGCGAGGTTCCTCACTCCTATCCGCTGTTCGATCCATCCGGGCATCAGGTTGAGTATCAGGTCGCCCGCCCTCCGCGGATAGAAACCGTTCTGCATCATCTCGCCCCAACCCGAGCCGAAGTATCCGCCGGCGAGGGCCGTGGAAGTGAGTATGTGCGACACCCCGCGGAACTGCAAAACGAACGCCGCGGCGCGATTCTGCACATCCTCCAGATTTAGCCCGAGCTGATATATGAGGTTACGGTTGAGATACACCTGTCGGTCGATATAGTCGAGCACCCACTCGCCAGAGCCGAACTGCACACCGAGGAAACTGTTGAGAATAGTCTTGAACTGCGCTACGTTGAAGTTGTCACGGGTCGATCCGACATCGCTCATGCCGCTGTCGGAGGTTAGCACGAACAGCACGTTTTCGGGCCCGCCAACCTGAGCCTCGATCTCGCGCACCATGACTCCGATATCAATGTCGAGGCGGTAGATCATATCCTCGACCTCCATCGATGCGCTGCAGAACCTCTCGCCCACGTGGCGCGAGGCGTCGAAACAGATGTTGAGCAGATCGGTGGCATCATCGGCCCCGAGCCGTTCGCCCACAACCACTCGGCACGCAAAGTCGGCCACGAGTGTGTTGCCCACCGGCGATCGTAGCATCGCACCGTAGTCGGGAGTGCTGCCCTGGAGAAAAGAGAGCACACGCGAGCCGCCACCCTGGCCACCGAAGATGGTGTTCGCCGCATTTATGTACGACCTGACAGGCCTGGCGGGAGTCCATCCAGTTTCTATGTATTGTTTCGCCGGACGCTCGGTGTTATACACCGCCAGCCAGTCGGGCAGCCGCTCGGTGTAGGCGGTCGAGGAGACCCACACGGCCCTTTGGCTGTCCATCCACCAAGCCATGCCCGACTGTCCGGCGGTCACCACGGCGCTCACAGGATCGACAGCGATGCTCACCACGCGACTACCGGGCGAGGTGGAGAGAAGTCGATCGCCCAAAGTGGGCATCACCACGTGTGCCGGCCCGTAGTCCTCGCTGCCTGCGTCGCCACCCACGCCTCTCGCCTCGGGATCGTCGATGAGCGACACTCGGCCACCCGTAACATAGTCGATCCACGACTCCGCCACCACTCCATGCATAGAGGGGTTAACCCCGGTGGTGATGGTAGCAAGACCCGCCGGCGACAGCGTTTGCATATATCTATAGCGTGCCGAGCGGAAATCGACCCCCGAGGCTGCAAAACGCGCGAAACCCTCGCCAGAAAGCCCAGCGCCGAAACTCGCGAGCCGGTCGGCGGAGATTCCGCTCACCACAATGCTGACAACGAGCCTCGGACGTGCCGGTGTGGTTCCGCTGAAGCCTTGGCCCTGCACGGCGTCGGGAACGGTAAATAGTACGACGAGCGTTGCAAGGGAGGTTATTATTTTTCGCATCGAATCGTTTTTTTGGGGTAAAGGGCGTACTGTTAAGACTGATTGTGCTAAATTGGGTAATTCGACTGACCGTCAGTTTAATACGCTTTACTTTATGTTTAAGTCACAGGTTATCCGGTCCCAAATCGTAACTCGACACGAACCGCAACTTTTTTCGTAATGGGTTCTTATGTAGGTTTTTGCGTCGTTTTGCATAGCACCCGGTAACTCAACGATAACTAATTTTGTCACCATAATTTGCGTCATGTTTGCAAGAGCCATAACAGCAAATAGTTAGATATAATTTCGGCGACTTGGGTAATGACCTGGCAACCGTTCTTATTTCCGCTTTCTGCGGGGTTTTACACGTCAAATAACTTCAAGGGCAAAGGTAGGAATTCTTTTCGGAACGGCCTCCATCCAGCCGAAGTTTTTTCGTTTAAGCTGTTTGGGTAGCTTTATCCACACTATCCCCTTGCTT
>JAITWC010000035.1 GCA_031285485.1 Alistipes sp. | reverse complement strand
CTTGGAGCGGTTGGAGGCGGTCGTGCCGTTGTCGCCGTCCTGGCCGCGCAGGTAGCGGTAGAAGTCTTCCAGGCCGGTGTTCGCGTCGTCCGTGGGCCACTTCACCTCCGGATCGTCGTTGTGCGGGTCGTCCAGACCGCCGGGCTTGAGCACGTCGTCCTTCCACAGCTCGTAGGCGCTCAGGCCGTTCTCGCCGTTCAGACCGGTCAGGTAGCGGTAGAAGTCGTCCATTTGGGTGTCCGCTTCGGTCGCGGGCCATTTTTCATCACCGTCCTTGTGCGGGTCGTCGAGGCCGCCGAGCTTGAGCACGTCCGCCTTCCACAGTTCGTAGGCGGAGAGGCCTTTCGCGCCCATCAGGTAGCGGTAGAAGTCGTCCATGTCGGTTTCGGTCGTGGGCCACTTTTCATCACCGTCCTTGTGCGGGTCGTCCAGACCGGCTTCCGACTTGACGTCGATCACCCACAGCTGGTAGGCGGTTTCGCCTTTGTCGCCTTTCGTGCCTTTCAGGTAGTACCAGAAATCGGCCTCGGAGTCGTTTTCGGGATCCCACATCTCCTCCGGATTGTGCGGATCGGGCACGTTGCCGTCCGCGATGAGTTCGAGCCACAGCTGGTAGGCAGACAGTCCGGGAGCGCCGCCCGGGCCTATGGGGCCCACGGGACCCACGGGGCCTTGCGGGCCGGTGGCCGGAACGCCGGTGTCCTCGCCGTTGATCCACCACGTGTTGTTGATGATCTCGATCGTGGGTATCAGGTCGGCGAGTTCGGGCAGTTCGCCGTTGTCGCCCGGATCGCCCTTGTCGCCTTTCAGGTAGAGTAACCAGTCGGGCATTTCGGTGCCACCTTCCCATTCGGGGTCGCCGTTGTTCTCGATCCATTCCATCCACACCTCGTAGGCGGACTTCCCTGCCGGCCCTTCCGGCCCCCGCGGAAGGACGAAACGCTGATCCATCGCACACGACGACAAGAACAGCAAACACAGCAGCCAACCGGCCACAGTGTACTTTTTGAAGTAGTTTTTCATGGGCATAGTGTTTGTTTTGTTTGAAGCAGTTAAAAAATTCATGTTGTCATTTCACGACATTATGTTATCGTTCTGCGCACAAACATACAATAATATTGATTTAAATCAAAAAATTTTTCTTTGCCCGGCGGCAACTGGCAGCGTGTTGTTGTTTTTGCGGTACAAATGTACAACAATATTGATTTGAATCAATACGTCCGATTGTTTTTCGACCACGGCGCTCCGGGCTTCGCACGCGGGAGAACCGGTCGTTAGAGGCGACAAACCGCCGCCTGTCCCTGGAACCGTTATCTTTAGCGGGCCTGTGCGTCCGATCCCCAAAACATTCCGCATTTCCGCGCTGCCGATGTCGGCGGAGAGGCTTTCGGCCCCGGCCGCTGCCGGGTTGGAGGGCAAAAAAGTGGTTTCCGACGTGTCGGAAACCTTCAAAACGCCCTCCAAACTACTTCCCGACGTGTCGGAAACCTGTCCCGAGGGTAAAAACCCACTTTCCGAGCCGTCGGAAGTCAGTCCGGAGGACAAAAAGACACTTTCCGACGTGTCGGACATCATCAAAACGCCCTCGAAGCTGCTTTCCGACGTGTCGGACACCCGTTTAAGCCTGCGGTTCGCGCCCGAAACGAGGGGGAGAGCGAACGAAAACCAACGCGGGCCGCACGGTCGAGATTTAGTCGCACGCCCTCGTTCCCGGTGCATAACGGAAACGCCGCGACGGTTCCGGAACCGCCTGCTCCGCGGCACCGGAAGCACGGGCCGATTACCGTATGAACATTATAAATATGCCGCGCGATCCACGTCCGCCGCCGATTTTTGATTTAAACCGAGTGTGTTTTTTCTGCGGAACTTGTTACCTTTGTGGACAATCAATCCATTTTTTCTATGGCAGGAAGAACATCTGGCCCCCGCACGAGGGCCAACATCATCGAGCAGTCGTTCCGGCTGTTCAGCTCGATGCAGTACGACAAGGTAACGTATCCCGAGATCGAGCGCGCCACCGATCTGAGGCGCGGCTCGATACTGTACCACTTTAAAAGCAAGCTGGAGCTGTTTGAGGCCGTCGTGGAGACGATGCTCCTCAACTGGAGCGCCTCGCTCGACACGCCGCTGCCCGACGGGGATATGCTGAAAGGCTTTCTCGAAGGGTTCGTAGCCAATTGCCGGAAAGCCCAGAAGGCGGCCGCCGCGCGGGGCATCGGGAACCTCCATCTGGCCTACTACACGATCGAGAGCACGGCGTTCTGCCATTTCAACGATTTCAATAAGCGGCTGCGCCAAACGCGCGAGGTGGAACACCGCATCTGGACGAACGTGCTGACCCGCGCGCTCGAAAAGGGGGAGATCGACCCCTCGGTGAAGCCTAAACTCTACGCGCGTATCTTCATGAGCGTCTACTACGGTTTCGTCTACTCCTCGATACGCGACGCGGACGGCGGCGACCTCGACATTCTGCACGAAGACCTGTTCGCCCTCTACGGCCGCGTGAAAGCGAAGTGACCGATCCGCATCCCGCCGCGGCGGACTGTTTCATCGTAAGTGGGCGTGTGCGAAATTTCCGATTTCGTTTTTCCTAATTATATATACGGTAAGCGCTATTGCGCTCGGTTCGTCGAAAATTCACTACCTTTGCGCGCGAGTTATGTTTTTCGAATTGCAACATACGGCGCGGGGCGGAGCGGCGCGTGCGGGGCGTTTCACGACGGGCCACGGCGCGGTCGAGACGCCCGTGTTCATGCCCGTCGGCACGGCGGCAACGGTGAAGGGGATCCTCCACCGCGACCTCGCCGACGACGCACGCGCACAGATCATCCTCGCCAACACCTACCATTTGTACCTGAGGCCCGGCGCGCGGGTGTTGGAAGAGGCCGGTGGAGTACACCGTTTCTGCGGCTGGGAGCGGCCTATGCTCACCGACAGCGGCGGGTTTCAGGTCTTCTCGTTGGCCGACTGCCGCAAGATCACCGAGGAAGGGTGCCGTTTCGCCTCGCACATCGACGGATCGCGCCACCTGTTCACCCCCGAGAACGTCGTCGACACGCAGCGCTCGATAGGCGCCGACATCATGATGGCCTTCGACGAGTGCCCGCCCGGAACGGCCGACCGCGCGTATGCCGAAAAATCGCTCGAACTGACCCACCGCTGGCTCGCCCGCTGCTGGGAACGGTACGAGCGCACGGAGCCGCGGTACGGCTACCGCCAAAGCCTGTTCCCGATAGTTCAGGGAGTGGTCTATCCCGACCTGCGCGAGCGCTCGGCCCGGTACGCGCGGCAGTTCCCGGCCGACGGCTACGCGATAGGAGGTCTGGCGGTGGGCGAACCGGCCGAAGAGATGTACCGCATGATAGAGACGGTGAACGCCGTGCTGCCCGCCGACCGGCCGCGATACCTGATGGGAGTCGGCACGCCCGGGAACATCCTCGAAGCGATAGAGCGCGGAGTGGACATGTTCGACTGCGTGATGCCGACGCGCAACGGCCGCAACGGAATGCTGTTCACCACCGAGGGGATCGTCAACATCCGCAACGAGAAGTGGGCCGCCGACTTCGGGCCGCTCGACCCGGCGGGGGTGAGCTTCGTCGACCACGCCTACTCGAAGGCCTACCTGCGCCACCTCGCGATGGCGGGCGAGATGCTGGCCGCGCAGATCGCCAGCCTGCACAACGCGGCGTTCTACGTGTGGCTCACCGGCGAGGCGAGGCGGCACATCATGGACGACACCTTCGCCGAATGGAAACCGGGCGTGCTCGAAAAGATAACCCGAAGGGCGTGACCGCCGGATGATGAAAACATGCCGTGAAACAGCCGTGCCGACGCGGGCCGGCGCGGAAGGGGCCGGTCGCGGGAGCGTCGCCGCCGGGGCGTGGCGGGCGCCGTCCGCGGACGACGCCATCTCCGAGGGCAAAAAAATGGTTTCGTCCACGGGCGAAACCTCTTCCGAGGGCAAAAATGTGGTTTCGTCCACGGGCGACGCCTCTTCCGAGGGCAAAAAAATGGTTTCGTCCACGGGCGACGCCCCTTCCGAGGGTAAAAATATGGTTTCGTCCACGGGCGAAACCTCTTCCGAGGGTAAAAACATGGTTTCGTCCGCGGACGGCGCCCCGCGGAGGCCGGTCGCACCGACAGCGAACGATCACGAAATAACCAAAGCAAATAAAATGACTGCAAACAAAATCAATCTGACCATGAAAAAACTATTCGGACCGGCGGCAATCCTGACTGTCGCCGCCATCGCCCTCACCGCGTGCTGGCCCGCGCAAATCTACGACATGAACGGGATCTCGTTCAGGTATCCGGGCGGCTGGAAAGTGTCGGTCGACGAGTTCGCCGACTCGCGCGGCTACCTGCAACTCGAAAAAGAGGGCGCGGCACCCGCGGCGTCCATCGTCTTCGGATGGATGGAAAGCGAGGCCGCCATCGCCGCCGACATGATGCTCGACGGGATCTTCAAGCAGATGACGATCGACGAGGGCCTCACCGACGTCGCGCTCGAACCGGCGACCGACTCGAACTACGGCGACTATCCGGCGCGCGCCGTGACATACACCGCAACGGTCGACGGAACCGCCGTGGCCGGGGCGGTGTGGGTGTTCTCCGCCGAGGGACGCGTGGTGAACGTGGCCGTCAGAGAGGGCGCCGACAAAGCAAACGTCGCGGCGTTCAAAAAGATAAAGGACTCGTTCGAACTCAAATAACCGGCGCGCAGGACAGGAGAGTGGGATGAAATCGAAGTTTCCCGGGATAAGGATCCTCGACCGCTACATAATCCGCAAGTTCCTCGGAACGTGGATATTCTCGATCGCGATATTCGTCGTGATCCTCGTGGTGTTCGACTACGCCGAGAAACTGGAGGACTTCATCAACAACAAGGCGCCAGTGACGGCGATCTGGTTGCAGTACTACCTCAACTTCATCCCCTTCTTCATAAACCAGTTCGTGGGGCTGCTCACCTTCGTCGGGGTGATTTTCTTCACCTCCAAGATGGCCTACAACACCGAGATCGTGGCGATGCTGTCGAGCGGCGAGAGCTTCCGGCGGCTGATGTGGCCCTACTTCCTGTCGGCCACGGTGATCGGGGTCTTCTCGCTGGTGTTGAACCTGTGGGTCATTCCGCGGGCCAACGAGCCGCGCGTGGCGTTCCAGCAGAACTACGTCTCGTCGCAGATGCGGCTCAGCCGCACCTACGACCCCAACATCTACCGGCAGATCGGCCCCGGAACGTTCGTCTACCTGCGCAACTTCTCGGGCGAGACGCAGAAGGCGGCCTACTTCGCCATCGAGCGCTACGCCGAGGGCAAGCTCGTCTCGACGCTTGAGGCCGCAACCGTGAGCTACAACGAGGAGACCCGCCGCTGGACGGCCCCGACATACATCACCCGCACAATGCCCGCGGCCGATTCGCTCGGCGTGACGGGCGACGAGCGTTTCGAGCGGCTCACGAACCTCGACACGCTCATCAACATCAACACCACGGAGCTGGGCCGCCTCGACCAACTGATCACCACGATGAACATCCGCGAGTTGAACGACTTCATCGACGAGCAGAAAGACAAGGGTTCCGACATGATGGCCGTGTTCGAGGTGGAACGTCAGAGCCGGTTTTCGTATCCCGCGGCGATCTTTATCCTCACGCTGATAGGCGTGTCGCTCTCGTCGCGCAAGGTTCGCGGCGGCACGGGGCTGCACTTGGGGTTGGGCATCGGGCTGTGCTTCGGTTACATACTTTTCAGCCGGTTTGCCGAGGAGTTCGCCAAGGGGGGCATACTTCCGGCCGCGCTGTCGGTGTGGATGCCCAACATTATCTTCGCTGCCGTGGCCGTTTATTTATATGTCAAAGCACCCAAGTAAACGGAATATGGAAGCAGACATAAAAGCGAGAGTGTTCGCCTTGTATCTCCCTCAATTTCATCCGATCCCGGAGAATGACCGGTGGTGGGGAAAGGGATTCACGGAGTGGACCAACGTGGGTAAAGCCCCAAAATATTACAGAGGCCACTATCAACCCCGCGTACCGGCAGATTTGGGCTATTACGATCTGAGAGTTCCCGAGACGCGCCAGGCACAGGCAGATATGGCCAAAGCCTGCGGCGTAGAGGGCTTTATCTATTGGCACTACTGGTTCGGAAACGGGAAAAGGCTTTTGGAAAGACCTTTCAACGAGGTGCTGGAGAGCGGCAAACCCGATTTCCCTTTCGCGCTGGCGTGGGCAAATGAGACCTGGAGGGGATTTTGGCACGGCCTGAAAAACAGAAACACTCTCATTGAACAGCAATACCCCGGAGACGAAGATTACACCGCCCATTTCCATGAGGTGCTTCCCGCATTCAGGGATAAAAGATATATAACGGTCGACGGGAAACCGTTGTTTATTGTATATCGTCCGGAGCATATTCCCGATCCCGAACATTTCGTCGCCCTTTGGCAGCGGTTGGCCAGAGAGAACGGATTGAGCGAAGGTATCTATTTTGTGGGAGTCACTTCGGAGATTGTCGATTCACCCGACCCGAGAGATAGTTTCGATGCTCTCAATTTCTGGCAGTTGTCCGCTTTTTGGGGCGATAAAAGGAGTCTCTTCCACAGGGCGCGTTCCAAGCTGTTCAACATATTGTCGGGAAGGCCACCGCGATTACAGTATTATCGCGATTTTGTAAATCACCGATCGAACGATATCGGAAAGAGGGATGGATATATACCTACCATTCTGCCCGGATGGGATCACACTCCTCGAAGCGGGAAAAAGGGAAAGATACTGCATGGCTTCACTCCCGAACTGTTTGCCCGGCATGCGAGGCAGGTGATTGAAAGTGTGAACGAAAAACCTTTCGATCGACGGTTGGTGATCGTCAAATCGTGGAACGAATGGGCCGAAGGCAACTATATGGAACCCGATTTGAAATGGGGCTACCGGTTTCTGGACGTGCTCCGGCAAGAGGTTATAGTGCAGTAATCGGCTTAGTGCTTCATGTCACTATTCGGCACCGACATTTCTCCGATCCGCTTATTTTTGCTATCTTTGGCAGGCTGTAAACATCACACATAAATTATGAACTTCACGGAATTGAGCGAACAGGAACAACTGAGACGGGAGTCTTTAGTTGCTCTGCGCGCGTTGGGCATCGACCCTTATCCCGCCGCCGAATACCGCGTCACAGCCACGGCTGCCGGTGTTACTGCCGGTTTCGACGCCGACGACCCGGCTGCGGTTGAGCGGTTTTCCGATATCCGGTTGGCTGGCAGAATCATGAGTCGCCGCATTATGGGGAGCGCCTCGTTCTTCGAATTGCAGGATCACACGGGCCGGATACAGGTATACGTGCGGCGTGACGATCTGTGCCCTAACGACGACAAAACGATGTACAACACCGTCTTCAAGAAGCTGTTGGACATCGGCGACTGGATCGGGGTCGAGGGCTTTGCCTTCGTCACACAGACCGGCGAGTTGTCTGTTCACTGCAGCGTGCTGACGGTGCTTTCGAAGTCGCTTAAGGTGTTGCCGATCGTCAAGGAGAAAGACGGGCGGGTGTATGATGCGTTCACCGATCCCGAGGCGCGTTACCGCCACCGATACGTCGATTTGGCGGTCAATCCCGCCGTGCGTGAGGTGTTCGCCGCCCGTTCGCGGATAATTTCCACTATGCGGCGGTTCTTCGACTCGCGCGGATATATGGAGGTGGAGACTCCCATCCTGCAACCCATCCCCGGCGGTGCGGCGGCGCGGCCGTTCGTCACGCACCACAACACCCTGGACATGCCGCTCTACCTGCGTATCGCCAATGAGTTGTATCTGAAGAAACTGATCGTTGGCGGATTCGACGGCGTGTACGAGTTCGGCAAGGACTTCCGCAACGAGGGTATGGACCGCACGCACAACCCCGAGTTCACGGTGATGGAGATCTACGTCGCGTGGAAGGACTACTTCTGGATGATGGAGTTCGTCGAGGAGATGCTGGAGCGCGTCGCCGTGACGCTGCACGGGACTACGGAGGTGCGGATCGGCGGGAATACGGTGAACTTCAAACGTCCGTTCCGCCGCCTATCGATGACCGACGCGATCCGCGAAAAGACGGGCTTCGACATCACTGGCAAGAGCGAGAACGAGATACGCCGCGCGTGCGCCGACCTGCATGTCGAGGTCAACGCGACGATGGGCAAGGGCAAGCTGATCGACGAGATCTTCGGCCGCTACTGTGAGGACGAACTGATACAGCCGACGTTCATCACCGATTACCCGATCGAGATGTCTCCGCTGTGCAAGCGCCACCGCTCGAATCCCGACCTCACGGAGCGTTTCGAGCTTTTCGTGGCCGGCAAGGAGCTGTGCAACGCCTACTCGGAGCTCAACGACCCGATCGACCAGCTGGAACGTTTCCAGGAGCAGCTGCGCTTGAGCGAAAAGGGCGACGACGAGGCGATGTTCATCGACATGGACTTCGTTCGCGCGTTGGAATACGGCATGCCGACCTGCTCCGGCCTGGGCGTCGGCATCGACCGTCTTGCGATGTTGATGACCGACAGTCAATCGATTCAGGACGTGCTGTTCTTCCCGCAGATGAAGCTTGTGAAGGCTGCAGTGAGCGATCCGATCGAACGGTATGTCGAGGCTAAGATCCCAGCCGAGTGGGCCGAAGTCATGCAGCGGATGGGTTATCTGACTTTGGAGGCTATTCGGAAACTTTCGCCTGAAAAATTACTGAACGACCTTGGCGGGTTCAATAAAAAGAACAAGTTGGGGTTGAAAAATCCGACGTATGAGGATATTAAGGCATGGGTCAGAACGGAGGTATAAGTTTGAGATTGAGCTTGATGTAGTGGCCAAAATTAGGAGCCTAAGTCGAAGTTGACTGAAATTTTGTTTGATTGTTGTGACATTAAACCTAAGTATACTGAATTTAGATGGGAAGGATCCATGAGCGAAATTAAGAAAATTGGACTGATCGCCGGTAGCGGGATGATGCCAGTTGAGATCGTTGCAAGTTGTCGCGCCAGAGGCATCGAAGTGCACGTCGCGGGCCTAAAACCGTGGGCCGAAGAGGAGCGATATAAAGACCTCGACCATGTGATGGCGCGCATAGGTGAGGTAGGTAAAATACTGAATTTTTTCAAGTCGGCGGGCGTAAAAGGGATCGTCTTGGCCGGTGGGATCAAGCGCCCGTCGCTCAAAGAACTGGTGCCCGACATGGAGGCGCTCAAGATACTGGCCAAGGTTGCGATCACCAAGGCGAACGACGACACACTGTTTCGCGCGGTGGTGAATGCGATCGAGGAGCGCGGTTTCCAGGTGTTGGGGATCGAGGAGATTGTACCCGAAATGCTGTTCAAGGAGGGAGTTTACGGGAAGATCAAGCCTTCGGAAGGTGATATGGACGACATTCGCCGTGGGGTGGAAGTCGTGCGTGCATTAGGTGCGGTCGATGTAGGGCAAGCAGTTGTTATTCAAGAAGGTATAGTGCTTGCAGTTGAGGCCGTGGAGGGCACGGACAATATGCTGGCCCGTGCCGCCGAATGGCGCAAGCCGGGCAAGACTCCGGTGATGGTGAAAATCCTTAAGCCGAGTCAGGAAACGCGCGTTGATATGCCTGCGATGGGAATTCAGACGATCGAACAACTTTCGAAATACGGGATTGGCGGGATCGCAGTGGAGGCCGGTGCGATTCTGGTGATTGAGCGTGAAGCGGTTATCGATGCTGCCGATGCCGCGAATATCTTTATCATTGGGCTGAAATTTTAATTCGGTGTTTTCTGAAATGAGAGTTTACATCTTGGCAGGCGAGCCTTCGGGCGATTTGATCGCATCGGGTTTGATGCGTGCATTGAGGCGACTTGTGCCCAGTGTGGAATTTCGCGGTGTTGGGGGGGAAAATATGATGGCAATCGGAGTCGGCAACGGTGCCGGGATTGCTACAAATACCAACGACCATAACATTGGTACTGAAAGATTTAAGAGCCTTTTCGATATGTCGGAGATATCGGTTATGGGCTTTTTAGAGGTGGTGCCGCGGCTGCCGCTGATAATAAGACGTATTCGCCAGACGATCAGCGATATAGAGGCTTTCAGGCCCGATGTGTTGGTGACGGTTGACAGTTGGGGATTCGTTAGTGCGCTACTCACCAAGATGCGAAAAAAGTGGAGGCGTGAGGCGGCAATTCAAATACCTGTGGTTCATTATGTTGCGCCGCAGGTGTGGGCCTGGAAAAAAGGCAGGGCAAAGAACGTTGCACGCCTTGTGGACAGGCTCATGACGCTGTTGCCAGACGAGAGACGGTGGTTCGAGTGTCATGGCTTACGCACTGATTTTGTGGGACATCCGATTGTGGAACGAGTTGCCGATGCGACTCTCGATCCTGACGGTTTTCGAGTTGCGAATGACATCTCGGCCGACGCCACGGTGGTGACAGTGCTGCCAGGTTCGCGCCATTCTGAGACTAAGCGACTGATTCCCATATTGAAAGAGGCGGTCGAGAGTGTTGCGGCGAAAATTCAGAATATTTTTGTTGTCGTTCCGACTGTTCCAGGAGTGGAGGAGGAGGTCAGACGGGGATTTGAGGATATGACTGACCGCGTTCCGATAAGTGTTGTAATTGGTGAGATAAACAGATATAATGCTTTTAAAATAAGTAAGTTGGCAATGGCGAAATCTGGTACAGTGTCGCTGGAACTTGTCTCTTTCGGGGTGCCCCACATGATCGTGTACACGTTCGGGCGGCTGTCGGATCTGATCGCGCGGAGGCTTGTGAAAGTGCGGTTTGCGAATCTCATCAACATTCTGGCGGACAGGGAGATAATCCCAGAGTTGTTGCTTTGGAAGTGTCGTAAGGATCTTATCGCTGATTGTGCCATGACACTTTTAGAATCTCATCAAACGGCTAATAAACAGATGATTGAGGCTACTGATGTGATGCAAAAATTGAGGTTGCCTGATGTTTTGCCGTCGGATCGTGCTGCGCAGATCGTTGCGGAGATGGCGGGCGGACTTGGCAACTTTCGCCCAACGGTGCGAGTTAACGGTTCATGTGAAGTAAACTATTAAATAGACATTATTAATCAATACAAAATCAAAGCTATGAGAAGAAGAATTGTTGCAGGAAATTGGAAAATGAACACTATTCCAGAACAAGGAGTGCAGCTCGTGAAAGATGTTTTGAAAAATCTCGGACACTCTTGTATATCAGTCGATTACATTGTTTGTCCGCCCTATACCCACTTGTCGGAGGTTGTGAAGATCGCTTGCGGAACCGCAGTTCAGGTGGGGGCTCAAAACTGTGCCAAAGAGGCCAAAGGTGCTTATACAGGGGAAGTTAGCGCCGAGATGATCGCCTCGCTTGGGGTGCGTTACGTGATCCTCGGCCACTCGGAACGGCGTCAGTACTACGGCGAAACGAGCGCAACGCTCAATAAACGTATGAAGCAAGTGTGCGCGAATGACATGATACCAATCTATTGCGTAGGCGAAACACTCGAAGAACGCGAAAGCGGAAAGTTGTGGGATGTGGTGAAAAGTCAGATCGAGGAGGTGATTTTCGAACTCTCCGACGAGCAGTATCGCCGGCTAATCGTAGCTTACGAGCCCGTTTGGGCAATCGGAACCGGCAAAGTCGCTACAGCCGATCAGGCGCAGGAGATGCACGCGTTTATTCGTAAGGTTTTGAGCGCCAAGTTTAGAGATGCTGCCGATAAGACACCTATCCTTTACGGTGGTAGTGTAAAACCCGACAATGCGGCTGAAATTTTTGCGAAAGAGGACGTTGACGGCGGTTTGATCGGCGGCGCTTCGCTCAAGGCTGAAGATTTTCTGGGTATCGGGAAGGGTTTCGAGGCGGTCTGAGGTTGATTATTTTTTTAGGTGGGCAGTTTTTCTATCTATTTGTACATGGCAACAGCCCGCAACAAAAAGCCGTCCCTCGGGACGGCTTTTGTCTCCGCACGGATAGGTTTAGTCGTGATCGTTAACGCGATGCCAAATGACATTTTGCAACCCGAATATCTTCGCAAACCCTTCGCAGTCCTCGCCTGTCCAGTCGCTCATCACCTCGCCGTATGCGCCGAACTTGCCCGACATCAGGTCGTGCGGCGACTCGACGCCCACCACTACAAAGCGATAGGGATGCAGATCGACGAACACATCGCCCGACACGGTGCGCTGCGACGACTCCAGGAAAGCCTCCATGTCCCTCATCACGGGATCGAAGTACTGCCCCTCGTGCAGCCAGTTGCCGTAGAAGGCCGAAATCTGGTCTTTCCAGAACAGTTGCCACTTCGCCAACGTGTGTTTTTCGAGCATGTGGTGGGCCTTGATTATGATGAGTGGCGCGGCGGCCTCGAAACCCACGCGCCCTTTGATGCCGATGATGGTGTCGCCCACGTGCATGTCGCGCCCGATAGCGTAAGGTGCCGCAAGAGCGTGCAGGGCGCGGATCGCCTCAACGCGGTTTTCGTAGCGCACACCGTCGAGCCCCGTGAATTCACCCTTCTCGAAAGTAAGCGTCACGCGGCGCGACCCTTCGGTCGTAAGCTGCGACGGATAAGCCGCCTCGGGAAGTGTCTGCGATGAGGTGAGTGTCTCTTTTCCGCCCACCGACGTTCCCCACAGTCCCTGATTTATGGAGTACTCGGCCTTCTTGAAGTCGAAGTCGACCCCGTTGGCGCGCAGATACTCGATCTCCTCCTCGCGCGTCAACCGCTTCTCGCGGATCAGCGCAATGATCTTTATCTCGGGCGCAAGGATGTTGAATATCATGTCGAACCTCACCTGGTCGTTGCCTGCGCCGGTCGAGCCGTGGCACAGGCAGTCGGCGCCGATCTCACGCGCGTAAGCCGCCACCGAAGCCGCCTGCGAGATGCGTTCCGACGACACCGAAATGGGATACGCGTCGTTCTTCAAAACATTGCCGAAGACCATGTAGCGGATCTGCTTCTCGTAATACTCCCGCGTCACGTCCAGCACGCGGTAGCTTGCAACACCCAGAGCGCGGGCGCGGCTCTCGATGCGTGCGAGTTCCTCGGGGGTGAATCCGCCGGTGTTTGCCAGCGCGGCGTGAACTTCGAGACCCATCTCCTTATGGAGGTACACGGCGCTGTACGAGGTGTCCAAACCTCCACTGAATGCTAAAACGACCTTTTTCATCTGTAAATAAACGTTGTTATATGCCCTTTTCAGGGGGCTTTTATTGTTTTATAATTAGTTGACAGCAAAGATAAGAGGGCACTTGTCGGATTTTGGAGTTCGGGATGCGCGAAAAACAGCCACGGATATAAAATTTCATACACGTGCTCCGCGTCACAATCTTTGGTACGTCAACAGGACTTCGTACCCCGGTTTCTCCGGTTCTTTCCTGAGGTACGGCTTGCGGCGGGCTGAGGCCCGCAGGTCGATGTGGTTGCTCCTTTGGTAGCAAGGGGTTTTTCGGTCGTTTCGGTGGTTGCTCCTTTGGTAGCAACCACGTTTTCGAGCGTTTTGGCTGTTGCTCCTTGTGTAGCAACAACGTTTTCGATCGTTTTTGCTCTTGCTCCTTTGGTAGCAAGGGGCGAACCGCCCGATTTTGCTCTTGCTCCTTGTGTAGCAACAGCGTTTTCGAGCGTTTTGGCTGTTGCTCCTTGTGTAGCAAGGGGCGAACCGCCGCGCACTCCCTGACGTGACGGGCGTTGACAATCCAAACCTTCCGTCCGTCGGCTCCAAAATATGGCATACGGGCTTCCGGTGG
>JAITWC010000177.1 GCA_031285485.1 Alistipes sp. | reverse complement strand
CGTTCGGTAAAATAAACTACCTTCGCAGCCATGGAACAGACACGATATCGACCGACTCCGCCCTCGGAAGTGTTCGCGGTGCGGGTCGAGCGCGCGGTGAAGCACCTTTCGCGCCACATAATCGTTTACGAGTACTCGTACAGTGTGAGGTTCGAGTTGAACGTGTGACAAACCGGCCGCAAAGCAGCCACAACCAAGACGCGAAACGGGCGCAACCGATCATGGTTTGCACCCGTTTCGCTGACCCTTTGAGGCCGGTTTGAGAAGTGTTACGCGTGCTGTGTGCGTGTGCGAAATTTCCGATTTCGTTTTTCCGGCTTATACTTTTTTTATGTTTATGCGAAAATATTGAAAAAATCATTATCTTTACACCCGGACTATGATCTGTAACTAAACCTAATAAATTACCTAATCAATCATCATGGACTCTAAACTATCAAGAAGAAATTTTCTCCGGTACTCGGCCGTGGGCGCCGCTGGTGCCATGCTCCTCCCGTCGGCACTCGTTGCGGCGCCCCAAACAAGGGCGCGCAGGGGTGACGCCAACGACACTATCACCCTCGGGTTTATCGGTCTGGGCCAACAGACGATGTTCCTGCTCCGCGGCTTCCTGCGCCTTCCCAACGTGAGGATCGTAGCCGGTTCCGACGTCTACGAGATCAAACGGCAGCGTTTCGAAAAACGACTCAAGGATCATTATGCCGAGCAGAAACAACGCGTCGACGTGAAGACGTACCACAACTACGAGGACATTCTCGCCCGTCCCGACATCGACGGTGTGGTGATCGCAACTCCCGACCACTGGCACGCCATCATCGCAATTGCCGCCGCTCGCGCCGGTAAGGACATCTACCTCGAAAAACCCCTGACTTTCACCATCTACGAAGGTCAGCAACTGATCGAAGCCGTGAGGGCCAACGCACGCATACTCCAGGTGGGCAGCCAGCAGCGCTCGGCGGCCGAATTCCTCCACTTCGCCGATTTCGTGCGCACTGGCAAACTCGGTAAGGTTTCGCGCGTGAAGGCTTACGTCGGTTCGCCGGCGCCTCCCCAGCCCTACACCCTGCCCGCGCAGCCCGTGCCCGCAGGTCTCGACTGGGACAGGTGGCTCGGCCCGCTGCCCGGCAACATCCACTACAACGAACGCATCAACCCGCCCATCTCGCTCGACCCCGTTGTCAACGAAAGTTACTGGGCCGAGTGGCGCTACAACGAAGGTCTGGGCGGTGGCCTGATGACCGACTGGGGTGCGCACATGTTCGACATTGCCCAGTGGGCGATCGGCAAAGACCGCAGCGGCCCCGTGGAGATCATTCCTCCCGGAGTTGGCTGGCACGAATTCCTCACGTTCAACTACGACAACGGCATAGTTATGACCCAGGAATCGTACGGCGGACGCGGACAAGGTGTCAAGATCTGGGGCGACAACGGCTGGATCTCGGTTCGCCGCGGTGGTGTGGATGCCTCCGACCCGTCGTTCCTGATGCCGCCGAGAGAAGAACGCAGCGAGATGTTCGAGACCATGCCCGCACACTACGAAACCTTCGTCAACTCGATGCGCAGCCGCCGCGACCCGAACTGCCCCGTGGAGATCGGCCACAGCACGTGCACAGTTTGCAACCTGGGTAACCTGGCTACCAAACTCGGTCGCCAGCTCAACTGGAACCCGATCGTCGAGCAATTTGTGGACGATCCCGAGGCTACCCGCATGATGCGCTATCAGTATCGGGCGCCGTACACGCTCTAAGGGATATATATCAATAAAAGACGGGGGCCGCGAAACAGCGGCCCCCGTCTTTTTATTATTTCGCTTTGGCGATGCGGATGCCTTCGGAGGTGATGTAATATTTTGCGATCATTCCGGGGACTTCCCATTCGGGCAGGCGGCCGTCGACGAGATATCTCAGATAATGTTCCGTCACCTGGCCGAAGTGGGGCTCGTGGCCGACGAAGTATCGGGCCGGAATGTCGATGCGGACGCTGCCGTCGGGCTCGGGGGCTGGCGCCACGGCGAGGCCGGGGTAGGTTTTGGCCAACGATGCGATGGCCGCCGACAGGCGGTCGCCGAAACCGGCCGCATCCGCCGCCTCACCCGCGCCAACCGCGGGCCGCACGTAGAGCGTGGGGGTGTAGTTCTGTTCGGCGCCCTGACGGATGATTAGTTCGGCGCGGCTGCCGCGCATCAGCGAGTAGTGGGTGTCGCCGGTGCCGGGAGGGGCCTCGAAGTTCCAGACGACGGTCACCTTTGCGTTCACCCCCCGAAGGCGGTAGCTGATGTCGCCGTTTGAGAATACGTGCAGCACCCCGTCGCGCACGTCCTTTTGCAGATAGTCGGGCCAGGAGTCCATGCCCGTAACCTGTTTGAATTGCGCGGGGTCGATGGTGGTGCTCCAGCGGTTGGCGTCGACCATTTCCACGTCGCGCGTGTAGTCCAGCACCACGTCGGGAAAGGCGCTCCACTGCACGAGGTCGATCAGGTGTGTGGTGACGTCGACAATGCCGTCGCCCTGCTGCTCGACGTCGAAGAACCACGCCGGACGCAGCAGATGCACCCCCGACACGGCTTTCGAGAAGTGGTGGACGCTCTCCTTGACGATCGACGGGTCGTCGGGCGTGCCGGGCGTCACCTCGCCGAACAACTCCCGCGACTGCGCGAGTTCGCGTTGCAGGATCGAGGTGATCTCGTGCCTCTCGGTCATGATGTCGTAGAGCAGCAGGCCCTTCTCGTCGGCCCGGCGGAAGCACTCTTTCAGCAACTCGAAGTTCGCCGGGTCCACGGCCATCGGTTTGTCGGCGAGCACGTTGATCCCGGCGTCGATGGCGGCTGCGATGTAGTTCGTCTTGAGGCGGTTGTTGCCCGCCACGACCATCACGTTGCCGCGCTTCCCGTCGACCATCTTTTGCAGGTAGTCGGTGCCCGTGTAGACGATCTCGTTCCACGCGGTGGGGTTGTCGGGTCGGGAGTTGTATTGCTCTATGCGTTCGATGTGCTGACGCAGGTCGTCGCCGGCGGGGGCGTAGACGTGTACGTCGGGGGCCACCTGCGGATAGGCGGTCTTTTGGACGAGCGCGGCGTGGAAATGTCCCGGATCGAGCGTGATCAGCTTCACTTCGCCCGGTGCGCCGGTGAACCCGGCGGGAGTTTCAGTCCCTCCGCCGCAGGCCGACAGTGCGGCGGCGGAGAGGATCGTCGTTAAAGTTCTTTTCATACATAAATAAATTA
>JAITWC010000126.1 GCA_031285485.1 Alistipes sp. | reverse complement strand
CGTTCGAGGCGCGGGTCGGTGACGGTGAACATGCTCTTCACAACGCCGCGCACCACGGGCAGGCGGCCCGCAAGCCTCAGCGCCCACGCCGTCATTGCGTGTGCCCTTTCGGCGCTGAATCGGAACAGGATCGGTCTTACGATCTTCTTATACATAGCAACTATTCTATACGGTTTGGATTGGTTTGGCGGCAGCGTAGGGGTACGGAGGCACCAAACGGATTGGTTTAGTGGCAGCGTAGGGGTACGACGGCACCAAACGGATTGGTTTAGCGGTAGCGTAGGGGTACGGAGGCACCAAACGGTTTGGTTTGGCGGTAGCGTAGGGGTACGGAGGCACCAAACGGATTGTTTTGGCGGCAGCGTAGGGGTACGGAGGCACCAAATGGATTGTTTTGGCGGCAGCGTAGGGGTACGGAGGCATCAAACGGATTGTTTTGGCGGCAGCGTAGAGGTACGGCGGGGCCAAAACGCTCTCCGCGCGGGGGGGTGAACTCTTGGTTCGCATTCTATAAGGCAGATTCCTCACATTCGTACGGAATGACGGTTCCACGGCTTCTCCGACATCCGCTCACAACTCATACACTCGTGACTTTCACGAGTCCGCGTTCGGCGGCGAGGCGTTCCATCATGGCGCAGGCGGCGTCGAAGTCGTTGGGGATATCGCCGTCGAGGATCGCGTTCTTGATCCGCTCCTTGATCTCGCCTATCACGTTGCAGGGCGGGATGCCGTAGACTTTCATTATCAGGTCGCCCGTTACCGGGGGCTGGAAATTGCGGATGCGGTCTTTCTCCTCGATCTCCACCATCTTGCGGCGCACGAGTTCGAAGTTGGCGAGGTACCGGCGCACCTTGGCGTCGTTGCCGCTGGTGATGTCGGCCTCGCAGAGGGCCATCAGTGCCTCGATGTCGTCGCCCGCCTCGAACAGCAACCGTCGCACGGCGCTGTCGGTCACCTCGTCCTCGGAGAGTACGATCGGACGGAGGTGCAGAAAGACCAACTTTTGCACGAATTTGCACGGGGCGTCGAGCGGCAGGCGCAGGCGGCGGAAGATCCTCGTCACCATCTTGGAGCCGACAACCTCGTGATGGTGAAATGTCCAGCCTGTGCGCGGTTCGTAAGCTTTGGTGGCGGGTTTACCCATGTCGTGCATAATGGCGGCCCAGCGCAGCCACAGGTCGTCGGACTTTGCGGCCACGTTGTCCAACACTTTGAGTGTGTGCAGAAAGTTGTCCTTGTGTGCGTTGGCGCCGACTTTCTCGACTCCCTTGAGGGCGGAGAGCTCGGGGAAGACGAGGGGCAGCAGGCCGGAGGCGTCCAACATGTGGAAACCCATCGACGGCGCGGGCGAAAGGACTATCTTGTTGAGCTCGGTGATAATTCGTTCGGCCGAAACTATGCCGATGCGGGGGGCGTTGCGGCGGACCGCCTCGAAGGTTTCGTCGTCTATGTCGAAGCCCAACTGCGTGGCGAATCTCACGGCGCGCATCATGCGCAGCGGATCGTCGGAGAATGTGATGTCGGGGTCGCGCGGGGTACGGATAATGGCGTCGTCGAGGTCGTCCATCCCGCCGAAGGGGTCGCTGAGTCGGCCGAAAGTGGCGGCGTTCAGAGACCAGCCCATCGCGTTGATCGCGAAGTCGCGCCTCAGTTGGTCGTCCTCGATGGTACCCGGCTCGCAGTCGGGTTTGCGCGAATCTGCCGAGTACGACTCGCGGCGCGCACCCACGAACTCGATCTCCAGACCGTGCCATCGCAGCATCGCCGTGCCGAAGTTTTTGAACGTCTGTATTTTTACTCCCAGACGGCGGGCCAACTCCTCGGCAAATTCCGTGGCGTCGCGCTCCAACACCACATCGATGTCAGTCGAGGGGCGATGGAGGTAGTGGTCGCGCACGTAGCCGCCTACCACGTAGGATCTCACGCCCCGCTCGTCGGCCAGGGCGGATATCTCTTTGAATATCGGATGTGTGAGCGGCAAAATTACGAGAGGCGTTTGAGGTATTCGGCGATCGTGGTTTCGAGGCCCATGTAAAGGGCGTCGGCTATCAGGGCGTGACCTATTGACACTTCGTCGGTCCAGGGTATGGTTGCGACGAAGAATTGCAGGTTGTCGAGGTTGAGGTCGTGGCCGGCGTTCAGGCCGATGCCCTGACGGCGCGCCTCCTCGGCGGCGGCGACGTATGGATCTATCGCGGCGAAGATGTCATCGGCGTAACCGCGTGCATAGGCTTCGGTATAGAGTTCCACGCGGTCGGCACCAACGGCGGCGGCTCCGGCTACCATCACGGGGTCGGGATCGACGAAGATCGAAACACGCACTCCGGCCTCCTGAAAACGCTCCGTCACCTCGCGCAGAAACACGGCGTTCTTCACCGTGTCCCACCCGGCGTTGGAGGTGATGGCACCCGGCGGATCGGGCACGAGGGTCACCTGCGCAGGATGCACTTCGAGCACGAGTTCGACGAACGACTCAATGGGGTTGCCCTCGATGTTGAACTCGGTGGAGACGAGCGGGGCAAGTTCCCGGACGTCGGAGTAACGTATGTGGCGCTCGTCGGGCCGCGGATGGACCGTGATGCCCTGGGCGCCGAAACACTCGGCGGCCAGCGCGGCACGCACCACCGACGGCTCGGCCCCACCGCGCGAGTTGCGCAGCACGGCGATCTTGTTTACGTTGACGCTCAGTTTTGTCATGGAATATACATATATTTGCAGCGACAAAAATACACAATTTTTGGTTATCGTCTATGAAACTCTTTATTTACAGCCGTGCCCGAACCCTCCTGACGGGCGAGATTTGGGAGTGGTGCGTGGCCGCGCCGGATAAGTTCGGATACACGTGGGCGCTCAACGACGAGTATGCCGACGCCATCGAGGCGAAGTACGGCCAGCCGATCCCGGCCGAAAATCGTTACTCGCGCATCACGGCGGAGGATGTTGACGGAGAGTCGTTCATGGTGTCTGTGGGGGGCGACGGAACGCTCCTTGAGGCAGTGGGTCGGTTGAGGGGCTTGCCGATGCCAGTCATAGGGGTCAACATGGGCCGGATGGGTTTTCTGGCCAACATATCGCCGGCACGCATCGACAGCGCGTTCACCGATATCTTCGCCGGACGATATAACATAGAGCAGCGCACGATGCTCCGCGTGGAGGGTGATTTCGGGGCCGTGCAACCCGAATTCCCGTGCGCACTCAACGAATTTACGATCCACCGCCATACCGCCGACATGGCGGAAGTGGCCGTGTACTCGGAGGGAAAACTGCTTACGATTGTGCGCGGTGACGGGGTTATAGCCTCGACTCCCACAGGTTCGACCGCCTATTCGCTCAGTGCCGGCGGGCCGCTCGTCGCTCCGGACTGTGCCTGCGTCGTCTACTCGGCCATTGCGCCGCACAACTTCTCAATCCGTCCGATGGTGGTTCCCGACACGTCGGTCGTTACGTTCGAGGTGCGCACCAGAGATCGCGAGGCGCTGGCATCGCTCGACAACACTTCGTTCCTGGTTGGCGACGGGGCGAGGTTCGTTATCAAAAAGGCGGAATTTTCGGCTTTTTTGATGCAGATCCAAAATATATCGTTCTACGACACGTTAAGAGATAGAACAATGTGGGGTGTAGACCGGAGAGACGCTCTTTCGCCCGGCGTCCGCTGAGGTTTTGGCGGGCTCGTGTAAAATGTTTATATTTGCGGTTTGAACCTTAATGAATGAGGATGGAATCCGGCACTAAAATACCCTCGCACGTGGCGATCATAATGGACGGTAACGGCCGGTGGGCCGCCACGCAGGGTAAACCGAGAAGCTGGGGGCACGCACAGGGCGTGGAGAGTATCAGAGCCTGCATCGAGGCGGCAAGGGTCGCGGGTGTGGGTTACATTACTTTCTACACCTTCTCGACCGAGAATTGGGGACGGCCCGAGAGCGAAGTGTCGGCACTGATGGATCTGCTGTGCGAGGGGATTGTGAACGAAACTCCGGAGTTAGCCAGACAGGGCGTCCGGATAGTCGTGATAGGCGGTCGCGGAGCTCTTTCCGATAAGGTGAGGACACACATAGACGAGATAGAGCAGGCAACTGCTGGGGGAAAGAATCTCACCGTGGTGTTGGCTATAAACTACTCCTCGCGCTCGGAGATCACAAGAGCCGCGCAGCAGATAGCAGCCCGCGCGCTCGGCGGCGATCTGGTTCCCGTGATGGTGACCGAACAGACCTTTGCCGAAGAGTTGTACACCTCGGATATTCCCGATCCCGATCTGTTGATCAGAACCGGCGGCGAACAGCGACTGAGCAACTTCCTGCTTTGGCAGGCCGCATATGCCGAGTTGTTGTTCTTGCCTGTGATGTGGCCCGAGTTCGGAGCGAATGAGTTCAACGAGGCACTTGCCGAATACGCGCGCCGCGAAAGGCGGTTCGGCAAGATTGATAACTGAAAACCGGAGCGATGAAACGCATAATTATCCTGATATTTTTTGTTTGCGGAGTGTGGTCGCTCAAGGGCCAAACCCTCGATTCCGTTGCCGTGGAGACACCACCGGCCGGGTTGCCGATGATGGACTACACGAGGCCCGGAAGATATGTGGTGCGCGACGTGAGAGTGCATGGCAGCCGCTACTACGATCCCGAAACGATGAAAACCGTAATGGGGATGACGTCGGGCGACACCATTACCCTGCCGGGATCGTACACCTCGGAGGCGATCCGGAAGGTGTGGAAAATGAGGTTTTTCTCCGACGTGCAGATCGTGACCACTCCCGAACCGGGGTCGGACGGGGTGAGTTTCGACGTGTGGCTCACCGAACGCCCCAGGGTGATGCGGTGGACTTACGAGGGGGTGCGCAAAAGCGATGCGACACAGCTTGCCGAAAACCTGAAACTCAGGGCAGGCGACGAACTCTCCGACTTTGTGCTCGACAAGAACAGATACTTCATCACCAAATACTACTCCGACAAGGGGTTCCGGAACGCAAGGGTCACACCGCGCATCACCAACGACACGACGATGAGTAACTTCGTCAACGTGGCCTTCGTGATCGACCGCGGGCCGAAGGTGAGAGTGGGCGCGATAAACATCAACGGCAACGAGGATATTTCCGCCAGACGGCTCAGGCGGACTTTCAAAAAGAGCCACCCGGTGAGTTGGAGATTCTGGCAGAACAACAAGTTCAAGGAGGCCGAGTACGCCGAGGACAAGGAGCTGCTGATAGACTACTACAACTCGAAAGGGTTCCGCAACGCCGGTGTGGTGCGCGACTCGGTCTACCCAATCAGCGACGACCGACTCGGGATCGACATCACCGTCGAGGAGGGCAACAAGTTCTATTACCGTAACGTGTCGTGGACGGGCAACTCGATCTACCCCACCGAATACCTCAATCAACTGCTGGGTGTCGAGCGGGGTGCGACTTACGACCGCAAGAGTCTGCACAAACGGCTCGGTGTGGGGCGCGAACCCAACATCGAGGATAACTCGACCATCACCGCACTGTATCAGAACCAGGGGTACCTGATGTCGTCGATCGATCCGGCCGAGGTCATTGTGGGCACCGACTCGCTCGACCTCGACATAAAGATATTCGAGGGCGAACAGTTTACCATCAACGATGTGGATATCACCGGCAACCAGAGGGTGAACGACGGTGTTATCAGGCGCGAGATAGACACCTATCCGGGCGAACTGTACAGCCGCCAACTCGTGATGAGTACGATCTACCGCCTCGGGGGAATGGGCCACTTCGACCCGGCCAAGGTCGCACCTGGGATTCAGCCCGTCAGCAATTCGCTGGTCGACATATCGTGGAATCTGGAGGAACAGGCCTCCGACAAGGTGGATATCTCGGGCGGTTGGGGCGCCGGGATGTTCGTCGGATCGGTGGGTGTGCAGCTGAACAACTTCTCGATGGGCGACTTCTTCAAAAGGGGAGCGTGGAGGCCCTACCCGCAGGGACAGAACCAACAGCTCGCCATCCGCGGACAGTCGAACGGGAGCTACTACAAGGCGCTGTCGATGAACTTCACCGAGCCGTGGCTCGGGGGACGCAAGCCGCACTCGCTGACGCTGGGCGGATACTACTCGTCAGAGAGTAACGCCTCCTATATGCTTGGGCCGGTGTCGGCGTGGTTCCGCACGCTGGGGATCTCGGCCGGGATCGGGTTCCGGCTCAACTGGCCCGACCGCTACTTCACCCTCTACACCGAGTTGGGCTATCAGCGCTACATGCCCAAGGACTGGGACTACTTTTCGCTCATGAGGAACGGCAACGGCAACGTGGTGACGTTCAAAACGATCTTGGGCCGCTCGTCCATCGCCAACCCCATCTTCCCGAGCTACGGCAGCGACTTCTCGCTGTCGCTCACCCTCACCCCGCCGTGGTCGCTGATGGACGGCAAGGACTACTCCGACCCGACGATGACCGACCAGGACCGGTACAGGATGATCGAGTACCACAAGTGGATGTTCAAGGGGCGGATGTTCACGCCGCTCACCAACAACCAGAAACTGGTGTTGATGGCGAAGGTCGAGTTCGGCTACCTGGGACACTACAACCCCAACAAGCTGTCGCCGTTCGAGGGCTTCCGCGTCGGGGGCGACGGGATGCAGGGCTACACCATGTACGGCGAGGATATCATAGGCATGCGCGGTTACGAGGACATGGCGCTCGTGCCCATCGAGTTGCAGACGGAGTCGAGACGGGACCGCGCGAGGGTTTACACGAAGTACACGCTCGAAATGAGGTACCCGTTCCTGCAACAGGGCCAGACGAACATCTACGGCCTGGTGTTCGCGGAGGCGGGCAACGGTTACGCGTCGTGGAAAACCTTCAACCCGTTCCAGGTGAAGCGCGCGCTCGGGGCCGGGGTACGCATCATGCTGCCGATGGTGGGGCTTCTCGGGTTCGACTGGGGCTGGGGGTTCGATATTCCCGCCGGCGGGAGCGAACGGGCAGGAGGGAAGGTCAGCTTTACCATGGGGCAGGAGTTCTGATCACGGATCATCGGTGTCGCGTCAGATATTTTTTACGGGTTATTTGACATTTTTAATCGGTTCGGGGGTGGCGAAACTTTGCGAAAGGGCAAAATCGGCTGCAAGTGGGGTGGAAAAACTTTGCGAAAGGGCAAAATCAGCTGCAAGTGGGGTAGAAACTCCGAACGAAACCCCAAAAGCAACTGAAACGGGGGTGGAAACTCCGGACGAAAGGGCAAAACCGATTACAAAAGTGTCGGGGGAACCCGACCGCCGCGACAGCGGTGATCGCGAACTAATAAATTACGAGTTATGAAAAGAGTGGTTTTGATTTTTACGGCAATTGTTCTGGGGATCGGCGCGGCCGCCGCCCAGAACTACATGGTGGTCGACAGCGAGAAGGTGTTTAAATCCATCGACGCCTACAACAGCGCCATCGCCGAGGTGGAGGCCGACGCCGAAAGGTACCAGAAACAGGTGGACGACGCCTTCAATCAGCTCGAACAGGCGTTCAACGTCTATCAGCAACGCAAAGCGTCGATGGGCGCCGCGGAACGATCCGCCGAGGAACAGCGAATAGTCGCGCGCGAGGAGGAGATCAAAAAGTTCCAGTCCGACACCTTCGGCGAACAGGGGACGCTGTTCGACAAACGGGTGGGACTTGTCAAACCGATTCAGGACAGGGTGTTCGCCGCGATCGAGAGGTTCGCCGCCGAACGGGGCTACGACATCGTGATCGACATCGCCTCGAACCCCACCGTGCTCTACCACAAGCCGTCGGTCAACCATACCGACGCCATAATCGCGATCGTTAAATAGAAACCAATCAAATAGAACACGAAAATGAAGAGAACAATCAAATTTTTAATGGCGGCCGTCCTCGCGATGGGGGCGACCGCCGCGTTTGCGCAGAAGTTCGGACAGATCGACTATCAGACCACGCTGTTCCTGATGCCCGAGATCGCGACCGTGCAGACGGAACTCCAGAAAGTGGAGACCGACTACCTTGAGGTTATCGAGGGAATGCAGGTGGAACGGAACAAACTGATGGACGAAATCTCCAAACTGCCCGAAACCACCTCCGAAACCGCACGCCAGCTCAAAAACCGGCAGGCGATCGAGATCGAACAGCGCATTCAGGAGTATTACCAGTCGGCCCAGGAAGGGATCCAGACCGCGCAGAACGATCTGCTGACCCCGCTCCGTGGCAAGATCGACGCCGCCATCGAGAAGATCAGCAAGGCGCAGAGCCTGACGGGTGTGTTCCAGACCGGGGCGATGGTCTACCTCGACGCACAGCAGGTTGTGGACATCACCGCGCCCGTGCGGGCCGAACTCGGCATTGCGGCCGATGCCACGTTGCCGGCAGGGGCGGCGGCGACGGCGGGGGCGGCGCAATAGTTCAGAGTCCGAGGGTACGCCTCAGAAGGCGGTAGCCGGTGTCGCTGATGCGGATCGGGCTGCCGCCTTTGTTGTGGGCGTGCGGGGAGTCGGGGACGTCGCGCAGGATGAGCGTGTGGTCGCGGCCCGAGGTCTCGATGCGGCTGATGCGGGCCACCGACACTATGTACGATCGGTGGACGCGCACGAAACGGTCGCGCGGCAGCGCCCCCTCGAACCACTTCATCGTGCCCTCCTTCAGCCAGCGGCCGGTGGGGGTGACGATCGACACGTAGTCGCCCTCGGCACGGATGAAGACTATATTTTCGATCGGGATCAGTTCTATCCTGCCTCCGGTGCCGCGGACTGTTATTCGTTCGAGGGACCCGGTTGTCGATGAGGGGGTGGTTTCGGGTACGACAACATCTTCGGTCTCAGGCTCGGAACGGGCGGCAGACGAGTACCAGAGGACATAGCAGACATAGACCGCCGCAACCGTCAGACTCCGCGCCGGGATCGTCCGCGGGAATGACCACAGCGGTGGCAACGGCCACTGCGGGGCTTCCGACGCCTGTGTTGCCTGTGCCGCCGCCTGTGCCGCTGCCGAACTCTCCGACAACAGCCACATGAACGCCGTTTCCGCCCCCACCGACACCGCGATGAAGAGCAGACCCGCCGCGAGGACGAGCGAGATCGTGCCTGTCAGTAGCGGATTCACCGAGGGCGAGGCCGCTGTTCCATATCTCAATACGTTCCATAATAGTATTCCTTCGACTCCCGTTACCGCTCCGAAGACCACGCCGTCGGCCACTACCACCCAGGGAGGCAACTCCGCGAGGATGCCGAACACGAGGGCGTAGACGGCCGCGAGGAGCGTCCACAGCACGACGTATCGCACCAGTGTGTAACGGGTTTCGGTTATCGGGTTCAATTTATCACTTGATTTCGCCGCCGCCGAAGACGCAGCTTACTTTGATGATCAGTTTGCGGTCTTCGATGTAGTTGCCGTCGAGGGGCGGGAGGCGCTTGTCGTCGAAGCCGCCGAAGAACGACTCGCTGCGAATCTCCACTATCCAGTCCTCTGGTGCGTCGATCTCGACGCCGCCGAAGACCGATTCCACCGTGAGCCACGTGTCGCCCTCGGGCAACGACGTGCGACGAAGGTCGAGCTTCACGCCGCCGAAAACCGAGGCGATCTTGCCGCCCTGAAACACGGGGTCGAGGTAGACCTGCTCGCAGCCGCCGAACACAACCTCGGTGTTGATCACGCCCGAGGCGCGGGTTCCGCGGTCACGTGGGCGGTCTTTATCGGTGCAATCCGCGCGATTGCCGTGGTTTACGTGGTGGCAATTTTCGTACCACCCGCCGCGGCAGGGCCTCTTAAAGAAGATGCTGCCGAGGATCAGGATACCCGCAACGATCAGCAGAACAGGCCACCAACTGTCGCCCGCGCCGCTCGCCGAAAGGTCGGGGTAGAGCGGGGCCAGGCGGCGGATTATGAAGAAACCACCCACGGCCAGCAACACCGATGCCCCTGTGAAACCGCCGCGTGCGTACTCGGCCATCGCTACGACCAGCAGAAGCATCTGCCAAGAGAAAAATACACGGCGCCATTCATAAGCCAGCACTCCCGAGTTGAAGCCGAGCAACACCGCGCCCGCGGCGATGATCAGCAGGGCGAACGTGACGGTACCGTTGTGGTCGCCGTGTCTGTCTCTGCCGTAGCGGTAAGAGGGGTTGCGGCGGCGCATCACAACGGTGTTGAGGCAGCCGCCGCCCGCCGCGATGGGCAGGAACGAGGCCACCGCGAGGGTAAATTCCCACGGGAATCCCCAGGCCGGGGATGAGGGCAGCGCCAGCAGCGACCAACACAACAGTGCGAGTCCCGCCGCGAGCAACAAGACGCCCAAAATGCCCGTGCGTCCGGAGTCGTTCTTTTTTTCGATGATTTCCATAATCGTGTATTTTTCCGATGTTTCGTTGTTTTGATTCGGTGCAAAGGTAAGGGCTTTCGGGGGCGATATGCAAGACCTTTCCGACGGATACGTTCGAAAAACCCGATGAACACGTCAATATATCCGATGAAAAAAGCCGCCCCTGAGGACGGCTCCTTGTTCTGCGTAGCGAAAATCGCCGATTACACCAATCCCGAGAAACCCATGAAGGCCATTGCGAGGATGCCGGCGGTGATGAGGGCTATCGGGGTACCGCGCAGGGCGCGGGGAACGTCGTCGAGTTCGAGTCGTTCGCGGATGCCGGCGAAGATTACCAGCGCCAACGCGAATCCGACCGCCGTCGAGAACGAGTAGGTCACCGACTGCAACAGGTTGTACTGCTTCTGCACCAGCAGGATCGCCACGCCCAGCACCGCGCAGTTGGTGGTGATGAGCGGCAGGAAGATACCCAGAGCCTGGTACAGCGACGGGCTGACCTTCTTGAGCACCAGCTCGACCATCTGCACGAGAGCGGCGATGACGAGGATGAACACGATGGTCTGCATGTACTCGATGCCGAGCGGCACGAGTACGTAATATTGCAGCAGGTAGACGACCACCGCCGCGATCGTCATGACGAACACCACCGCCGCGCCCATGCCCATCGACGTCGGCACCCTGTTCGACACGCCCAGGAACGGGCACACGCCGAGGAACTGCGCCAGCACGACGTTGTTGACGAAGATGGCCGAGATTATTATCAGAATGTATTCCATCACGATTTCATTTTAGCGGTTAACCTGTTGAACGCCACCATCAGGTAGCCCAGCACGAGGAACGCCCCCGGGGCGAGCACGAAAATCAGCATTCCGTCGCCCGCGATGAACTTGTGGCCGAAGATCGCCCCGCTGCCCAGCATCTCGCGAACGGCCCCGACGAGTGTCAGCGCGAGGGTGAATCCGAGTCCGGTGCCGACGCCGTCGAGCGCCGAGTCCAACACGCCGTTCTTTGCGGCGAACCCTTCGGCGCGCCCCAGAATGATGCAGTTCACCACGATCAGGGGGATGAACACGCCGAGCGATTTCGACAGCTCGGGCAGGTAGGCCTTCATGAGGAGTTCGACCACCGTGACGAACGCCGCGATGACCACGATGTAGGCCGGGATGCGCACCTTGGAGGGGATGACGCCCTTGATGAGCGAGATGACGATGTTCGACAGTATCAGCACCGCCATCGTGGCGGCTCCCATGCCCGCGCCGTTGACGGCCGAGGTGGTCGTGGCGAGCGTAGGACACATGCCCAGCATCAGCACGAAGGTGGGGTTGTTCTTCACTATCCCCGAGAGGATTATCCTAAGTTTATCCATGCGTAAATAAGTTAAGGTGTGTCTATCTTTGGTTCGAGGGTCCTTCGCGCGGGCTGAGCAAGCCTCGAAAAAACTTTTTTGCCCTTTGCAACGCCGTTGCAAGCGCCAAAACAACTTTTGTGCTCCTTGCAACGCCGTTGCAAGTGCCGAAACAACTTTCGTGTTCGTTGCAACGCCGTTGCAAGCTCCGAAACAACTTTTGTGCCCGTTGCAACGCCGTTGCAAGCGTCAAAACAACTTTTGTGTCCGTCAACCCGGTCGGCTCTACCCCGCCCCGTTGTTTGGCGTCCTAAAACGCCGCGGGGGTTTCATTGTCCCGGGTGTTTGCCGTCGCGCCCGCGTCGGCGTCCGCTCCCGCGCCGCCCGTGGACCGCACGACCGCGTTGAAGGCGCGGGCCACGGCGTCGACGTAGGCGCGCGAGGTGATGGTGGCGGCGGTGAGCGCGTCGACGTCGCCGCCGTCCTTACGCACCGCGAGGTTCATCCCGCCGGGGTTGCGCCCCCGGAAACTTGCCAGCAGCGGGTTGCCCTCCCCCGCCATCTTGTCGCCCAGGCCGGGGGTCTCGGCGTGCTGCAACACCTCGACCGCGAGCACCTTGCCGTTGGGCGAAAAACCGACCATCAGGCGGAACTCGCCCGAGAAACCCTGCCGGGTGGCCGTCTCGACCGCGTAACCCACCACGTTGCCGCCCTGCGTCGCGGTGTGGACGGTGACGGGGATCTCGTCGAGGGTCATCTCGGCGGGGGTGGTGGCGTCGAAGGCGGGCAGCACTCCCGCCAGCGCGGCCGTTTTGTTGGCCTCGACCGCCGCGGCTATCGGCCCCTCGGTTATCTTGTAGACGTAGCCCACCCCGGCCGAGGCCACGGCCGAGATCCCTCCGAGGACGAGGATCATGTTCAGTAACGTGTTCTTCATGCCTGTGCCCTCCTTTTAGCCGCACCGAAGCGCGACGGTTTGACGTATTTGTCGATGAGCGGCACCGCGGCGTTCATGATCAGGATCGCGAACGACATCCCCTCGGGGTAGGCCCCCCACAGGCGAATGATGATCGTCAGCAGCCCGATGCCGACGCCGAAAATAATGCCGCCCTTGTGCGTCATGGGCGAGGTCGAGTAGTCGGTCGCCATGAACAGCGCCCCGAGCAGCGCGCCGCCCGTGAGCAGGTGGAACATGGGCGGCATGTAGCTCGCCGGGGCCACGAACCAGAGTATCGCGCTGAACACCGCCATCGTGCCGAGAACCGCCACGGGTACGTGCCAGCTTATCACTTTGCGGACGAGCAGGAACAGCCCGCCCAACAGCAGCGCCGCCGCCGCGACCTCGCCGAAGGAGCCGCTCTTGAACCCGACCACGAGGTCGGTAATGTTGAGCTGCGCCATCACGTCGCTCACCGAGCCGCCGTCTTTCAGGATGCCCTTGGCCAGAGCGAGGGGCGTGGCACCCGTTGCGGCGTCGATCCCCGAGAGGGTTGCGGTGAGAGGCGCGAACGTCGTCATCTGCACCGGGTAGGCGATCAGCAGGAACACGCGGCCCACGAGTGCGGGGTTGAACGGGTTGCGGCCCAGACCACCGAAGGTCATCTTGGCCACGGCTATCGCGACGAACGCCCCGAGCATCACGAGCCACAGAGGGATCGTCGGCGGGAGGTTGAACGCCAGCAGCACGCCCGTTACCACGGCGCTCAGGTTGCCGACGGTCGCGGGGCCTTTCAACAGGAACTTCTGTATCAGCCACTCGAACACCACGCAGCTTGACGCCGAGATTATCGTTACGGCCAGGACTCCCCAGCCGAAAACCCACGCCGACACCGCGAGGGCGGGCAACAGGGCCAACAGCACGTCGCCCATGATGCGCGTCGTGTCGCGCGGGGCGAAGACGTGCGGCGAGGGGGCTATGATTAATTTGTTATCCATGATCTAACGGTTTAAACGGGCGCGGATTATCTTGTTAACTTCGGTTTTGCCGAGGCGGATCCAGTCTAAAAGCGGGATACGGGCGGGGCAGGTGTAGGCGCAACTTCCGCACTCGATGCAGTCGACGATCACTCCGGCTTCGGCCTCGTCCCACATCTGCTTTTGCGCCAGGCGGCTCAGCAGCCACGGTTCGAGACCCATCGGGCAGACCGTTGTACACGCCGCGCACTTTATGCAGTCGCTCTCTGTGCAGCGGGCGGCGTCCTTTCCGTCTACGACGAGGATACCCGAGGTGCCTTTGGTGACCGGGGCGTCGGGGTTCGACATCGCCCGGCCCATCATCGGGCCGCCGCCGATAATCTTCACCGGCCCCTCGGCGCGGATGCCTCCCGCAGCCTCGATCAGTGCGCTCACGGGAGTGCCTATGCGGGCGAGGAAGTTCGACGGGGTGGCGATGCTTTTGCCTGTGACGGTTACGACCCGCTCGATGAGAGGTTTGTTCTTCTGCACCGCCTCGTACACAGCCAGCGCCGTGCCGACGTTCTGTACGACGCAGCCCACGTCGATCGGCAGCGCGCACGACGGGACTTCGCGGCCGGTGACGGCTTTGATCAGTTGTTTCTCGCCGCCCTGCGGATACTGTACCTTCAGCGGGACTATCTCGATGCCGGCCACGTGGCGCGACAGCTCGGCGGACACGAGGCGCAGGTTCTCTATCGCGTCGGGCTTGTTGTTCTCGATGCCGATGTAAGTCTTCTCGACCCCCAGCGCGCGCGCCAACAGCGTCGTGCCGACCAGCACCTCGGCGCCGCGTTCGAGCATCACACGGTGGTCGCTCGTCAGGTAGGGTTCGCACTCCACGCCGTTGATGATCAATATCTCCGCCTTTTTCCCCGGAGGAGGAGAGAGCTTCACCTGCGTGGGGAACGTGGCGCCGCCCATACCCACTATGCCCGCCGCGGCGATCTTCGTCACGACCTCGGAGCCGGTGAGGCGGCACTCGGGTATGAGGTTCGGGGTGCGGTCTATCTCCGGCGCCCAGTCGTCGCCCTCGACGGCAATCGTTACGCTCGGCGTCTTGATGCCCGAGCCGTTGGGGAGTGCGTCGACAGCCGTGACCGTACCCGACACCGGCGAGTGAACCGTCGCCGAGACGAAGCCGCCTGGTTTTGCGATCTGCTGGCCCGCCACCACCTTGTCGCCTTTGGCCACTTCGGCTACGGCGGGTGCGCCGAGGTGCTGAGACAGAGGTACCACCACCTGTGCGGGCAAGGGTAGCGTTACGATGGCCGCCCCCGCGCTGAGCTTGTTTTCGGGCGGATGGATGCCGCCCTTCGGGAAACTCTTCAACATATCTTATATCTCTTTTTTTGCGGGGAATCCGACCTCGATTATTGCTCCCGTGGGGCACTCGGCCACGCACTTGCGGCAAAGGCGGCACTTCACAGGGTCGATGTAGGCGAGGTTGTTTTCGAGCGAGATCGCCTCGAACGCGCACACCTTGACGCACTTGCCGCAGCCGATGCAGGCCGCGTCGCAGGCTTTGCGGGCCGGGCCGCCCTTGTCTTTATTGATGCAAGAGACGTACACGCGGCGCGACTTCGGGCCCTTGCGGCGAAGTTCGATCACCGATTTCGGGCACGCCTTGACGCACTTGGCGCAGGCGGTGCATCGCTCGTCATCAACTTCCGGAAGACCCGTCGCCGGATTCATGCGGATGGCGTCGAACTCGCACACCGACACGCAGTCGCCCTGACCCAGGCAGCCGAACGAGCAGCCCGTCTCGCCGGAGTAAGTCGCCGCCTCGACTGCGCATGAACGCGCCCCGTCGAAAATGTTGCGGCGCGCCCGCACCGGTCCGCTACCGTCGGCCCTAAGTCCACAGCTTCCCGCACAGCGGACAACCGCCACCTCGGGTTCGCGTTCGGGCGCCGCCTTGCCCAGAAACTCACTCACGGCCTTCATTGTCGTCGCGCCACCAACCGGACAGTACAACGCCGAGATGTCGGTCTGAATCACCAGAGCGTCCGCCATGCCGCGACAGCCCGGATAACCGCACGCGCCGCAGTTGGCCCCCGGAAGCATGCCTTCCACGGTGTCGATGCGCGGATCCTCGTCCACACGGAATTTCTGCGCCACGAAATAAAGCAAAACAGCCAACACTATCCCCAAAATGCAAAGGGACAGGATTGTGTATAACAAAACACTCATATCAATTTACGGATTTTGAAAACGATCTCTTTTTCGATGCGGCTACGCATCAGCCACAGCCCCACATAATATAAACACATCACACCGAGCGACGAAAGGCCGCGCGTAAGTTCGCTCCAGTGGAGCAGCGAGGTTGCGAACAGTCCTCCGACCAGTATGAAAAAGGGAATGATATAGGCGTAGACCGCCGCTTTCATTCCCATAACCTCCGATACACCGATCATCACTTCCTCGCCCACGGCGAAGTATTGCGCGTTGGGTTCCCACACCGTTACGAACCGCTTGTCGCCCTCCTCGACGCCGCACAGTCCTTTTGCCTTACAACCGGAGCAGGCGGTTTCAGTGACAAACTCCACCTCTACCACCTCCTCTCCCACCTCGCTAACAACGCCCTTATGCTCCAACAACTTCCTCATCCCGTAATTCATTACAGCCCGTAACCTCCGTATTTGTTGGTCAGCGGCATGATGAACTCCTTGCCCAGAGGCGCCGTCGACAGACGGAACACCGGACAGCCCTGACGGCGCTTGTACTCGTTGCGCAGTAGCATGTCGTGAACCTTCATCACCGTAGCTTGATCGAAACCGGCATTGATTATCTCCTCGCGGTGCTGGCCCTTCTCGATCATGCGGTAGAGTATCGCGTCGAGAACTTCATAAGTCGGCAGGCGGTCCTTATCCAACTGGCCGGGATGCAACTCGGCAGAAGGCTCCTTTTGCAGTATGTTGTCGGGAATGATGTTACCCCGCATCTTGTTGATGTAGCGTGCAAGGTCGTAAATCTCGCTCTTGTAGAGGTCGCCCAGTATGCTGATCGCGCCGATAGTGTCGCCGTAAAGTGTGCCGTAGCCCACTGCGCTCTCGCTCTTGTTGGAGCAGTTCAGCACCGTGTGGCCCCACTTGTTGCTCAGAGCCATGAGCATCACCGCGCGGATGCGGGCTTGGATGTTCTCCTCGGTCGTGTCGAACCGCGTGCCACCCAACACGGGGAGCATAGTCTCGGTGACAGACTTGTAGACTTCGGTTATGGGCAACACGTCGTAAGGTACGCCCATGCGCTCGGCCATCTCCACCGCGTCGTCCACAGAGTGCTCGGTGGAAAACTGCGAGGGCATCATTAGGAGCCTCACGTTCTGCGCCCCGAGAGTATCCACCGACATTGCCGCGACCACGGCCGAGTCGATACCGCCCGACATGCCGAGGCATGCCTGAGTGAAGCCGTTCTTACGGAAGTAGTCGGCCAAGCCCATCTTGATTGCGCTGAAGACGTTGGCCGTCTTGTCCTGCGGCGGTATGGGGATTGCGGGTGTGCCGGGGGCCGTATCGACGATCTGCATATCCTCCTCGAAATTTTTGAGTAGGCAGATCGCCTTGCCCTTGGCGTTGAACGCGGCCGACGAACCGTCGAACAGGATGTCGGTCTGGCCGCCCACCTGATTGACGTAAACCACGGGCCGGCCGGAGGTGTAGGCCACGCGGCCGTAGAAGTTGTAACGCCGCTCGACGATGCCGCGGCAGTATGGATGGGAGGTGATGCAGACTATCAGATCGAGGTTGGGCGAGAAATCGTGCTCGACAGTGATGTCCTCGCCCACGACAACAGCGACCTTTTCGCCCGCGATTCGAAGATACTTCACGCCGCGGCCCGGGACGAGATAGGGTTTCTCCTCCCGCGAGGGGATGTTTTTCTTTCCGATGAAGTGTTCGACGCGGCGGTTGTGGATGTGGGCCGCAGCGCACACCGTGCCTCCGTCGCCTTGTATGGGCAGACCCACCAGAACCGAGATGTCGTCGCAGTGGGAGGCGATCTCGACCAGTGCCTCCCCCGAGTGTTCGAGGTAGGTGTATTTGCGCAGAAGATCGTAGCCCGGCGTGCCGCTGATGGCTCCCTGGGCAAAGATCACCAAATCAGCATATAGGGACTTCGCACGACCGATGGACTCGATGATCTTTAGTTTGTTGTACTCGAAATCACCTATGGTGTAGTCGAGTTGTGCTATGGCGATCTTCATAATATAATACTCCGTATGCTACGGTTAAAGCGATGGGGCAAAGATAGTGCAAATAATTTTTTGGGGCGCTATTGCTGGCTAAAAAATAATCTATACCTTTGCCCCCGCAAACGAGCTACCACTATGGTGGCGAGGCTCACCGACCAGAGCTAGCAGGTCAGCCCGCAGGCTGTCGCCGAATAGCGAAGGGAGGCAAATAACAAGGTACCATAGCTCAGTTGGTAGAGCAAAGGACTGAAAATCCTTGTGTCCTTGGTTCGATTCCGAGTGGTACCACAGATTTAGAAGCAAAAAAAGAGCAGAACCTGTCTCAAAACGCAATGAGACAGGTTTTCTTTTTTTGTACTCTATTTGTGATTTTGGCATATAATCATTATCTTTATGATGTTGATCTAAAGGTTGTTGAATATGTCATTCAAGAGTTATGACCAGCAACAGTTGTCAGTGTTGCCAC
>JAITWC010000125.1 GCA_031285485.1 Alistipes sp. | reverse complement strand
GGAATGTAACCTTATCGGCCGCTTTTGGGAACCGAATGCGAAAAAGCGGGCCGCAAATTACCGCAAACCCGCCTCGTTTTGGGAAGCAAATGTAACCTAATGCGAAGTTTCGTTTTTCCACGTCCGCTGGGCCGGAACTCCGTAATCTATTGATACCGTGTACTTATCCACTCTTTGGCCCGGGACACTATTTCACAATTTCGTTTCTCCCCCCGTAAAAGGCGGCGGGGATCACTCCGCGCCGCCCTCCGGTGAATAATTACGCATCTATCGAATCAGAATGTGTAGCCTGTCCAGCCGAATACCGACGTTTCGCAGCCGGTGTTGCCGGCGGCTATCGTCACGCCGGAGTATTCGGCCGGTTTGACCGTGCCGTCGGGGTTGGTGGCGCCCTCGGGAGCCACAAGTTGGTTTGTGATGTTGATGGTCGAGGAGAACGGTGCGAGTTCCGAGCCGTCGGAGATGTCGATCATATCCTGGACGTGGGCTACGCCCTTCACGAGGGCGTTGGTGACGGTGGCCTGCGCGTTGCGGCGGATCTTGACGAGGTCCTGCATGGTTTTGGCGCTGCCTGTCCACAGATGTTCCGCGGAGTATGGCACCCTCAGGTCGAACGTGACGTCGGTGATCGTGAAATCGCTCTGGTTTCCGTACTCGGGGTTGTTGCCGTCGAAGTTGCCGTCGGCCTCCACTCCGCGCGGGTCGGCTTCGGTGCTGCTGAAACCGGCTTCCCACACGCCGTAGGCGTTCGACAGGGTTCCGTTGTAGCCCTGTGTGAAGTCGAACATGTCGTCGTCGCAGTTCACGGCCAGCAGGCCGTCGACGTCGACCGAGCCGCCGAAGAACTCTATTCCGTCGTCCGCTCCCTCGTCGATGAAGATGTTGGAGATCGTGGTGCCGCTGCCGACGCCGTTCAGCGTGAGTCCGTTGTGTTCGATGTTTGCGCTCGACCGTGCGCCCGAGTGTTCGATCACCAGGTATGAGATCGTTCCCGAGTTGTCGGCCGCGTCGGTGCCGCCGTAGATGTAGGCGTTCGATATCTCGGTGCGGGCGGTGGTACCGGCGGGGCCGGCGAGGGGCGCCTTGCCGTTGATCACCAGTCCGCCCCAGTCGCCGGCGGCGGGCGAGGCCTCGTTGGAGGTCATCACGACGGGCGCCGCCGCGGTGCCGCGCACGTTGATCATGCCGCCCTGCAACACGAGGATGTAGCTGCCGAATCCCTTGTTGGCCTCGATGCGCGTTCCGGCGGGGATGTCGAGCACCCCACCCTCTTCGACGAGCACGGGCCCGGTGATGGTGTAGGTTATCGCGGCGTCGAGGGTTTTGGTTCCGGCGATCGAGCCGACCAGGTCTTCCGCCGTGACGGGCGGAGCGGAGACGGCGGCGAAGTCGGCGCGAACGGCGACCGCGGCCGCGGGCATGGTGAATGTCGCGGGGTTGCCCGAGAGCGACACGCCGCCCTTCTCGACCGTCCACTTGTCGAAACGGTAGCCGTCGGCTGCCACGGCCGACACCGTGACGGACGTTCCGGCCGCGGCGCGTGCCACGCCGGCGCTGGCGGCACCTCCGGCGGAGGCGGTGACGGAGATGGTGAACTCTTCGGGGGCGTCGTCCCCGGGGCTGCACGAGGCGAAGGTGAGCGCGCATGCCGCGAGTGCGGCGGCGAACACGGTGTTGAGATGTTTTTTCATGGTTTGAATGATTTTAGCGGCCTTTCGACGGGCCTTGGTTGTTTTCAATCTCTATTTTGCGGTGTCGGGCGGCCCCGCGGCCGTTCCCCTACTTTGGGAAAGTATCTCTAAGCCCTTCGGGCATGTTTCCCGACTTTGGGAAAGTATCTCAAAGTCCTTCGGGCGTGTTTCCCAACTTTGGGAAAGTGCCTTGAAGCACTTCATGCCTGTTTCCCAACGTTGGGAAAGTATCTCGAAGCCCTTCGTCCTTGTTTCCCGACTTTGGGAAACTGCCGCGAAGCCCTTAATGTCTGTTTCCCAATCCCGGGAAACCACCTCGCAGGCTTACGGGGCCGCGGTTCACCACAGGTCGAAGCTCACCCCGACGCTCAGGTCGACCCCGTTGCGGTATTCGCCGAGGGTGAGGGCGCCGGGGCGGGTGACGAACGCGCGGGTGAGCCGGTGGGCGGGGTCGAGCAGGTTGCCGGCGGACAGGCGCACGGTGAAACGGTCGCCGAACCTGTACGACGACACCGCCGACAGCGACACCACGCCCTCCTCCACGGTGTCCCTGTATCCGCGCGTGCCGAGGGTGTGGACGCGGTCGGAGAACCATCCGGCCACCACCGAGAGGTTGAACGCCCGCCCGCCCGACGACCAGTTGTACGACACGTCGCCGTTCACCAGCCACGGCGACGCCCCTTCGAGCCCCGTGCGGCGCGGCGCGGTGTTCTCGGCGGTGAACTCCAGCGCGCTGTGGATCCACGACGCGTTGAGGCCCACCGACAGGCGGCGCATGTTGCGGCGGATGGTGGTGGTGTTGAGCAGGTTTTTGCGCATCTCCAGCTCCACCCCGGCCACGTCGGCCCGCGGGGCGATGTTGTCGTAGGAGAGAAGGCCCGCCGAGCCGCCGATGTCGACGCGGCCGATGGGGTCGGCGATCCGTTTGTAGAACACGCCGACCGACACCAGCTCCGAGCCGCTCGGGTACCAGTCCCACTTGAGGTCGGCGTTGTAGTTGTCGGAGGGTTTCAGGTCGGGATTGCCCTCGCTGGCGAACCCGATGTTGATGTATTGATAGGGAGCTATCTCCTTCGACTGCGGCAGGGTGTAGCTCCGGCTCAGCCCGAGGCGCAGCGAGTGCTCCTCGGCGATGTCGTAACGCAGGTTGAAGCTCGGCAGGAGGTAGGGCCTGTCGATCCTCTCCGTTCCGGGCAGGCGGCTGTCCACGTCGTAGTCCACCGTCATGTCCACCATGTCGACCTGCACGCCGACGCTCCCGGCCAGCCGTTCGGTGAGCTGGTGCGTCGCCTCCATGTATGCCGAGTGGATCCTTTTTGTGACGTCGTAGCGGTTCTCCTTGCTCCGCTCCATCGGGAAGAGGCCCGCCGCGAAGTTGGCGTCGTTGTACACCCCGTCGAGGCGCAGGTCGGCCGTGTCGAAGAACCCCGACGTGGCGCCGATGTTGTACTCCGTGGCGCGGAAGCCGTCGTCGAGCACGCGGCCGCGGTAGCCGAGGGTCACGTTGCTCCGCTCCATGTCGAGGCCGGGCCTCAGCAGGAAGCTCACCGAGGCGCGCAGGTTGAGGTCGCGCTCGTCGAGCCGCGAGAAGAAACGCTTCTGCCGGTTGCCGCCCGAGAGGACGTACCGCCCGTCGTCCAACAGCGAGAGGTAGTTCTCCCGGCGGTCGGGCTCCAACCCCGCGATGGTATTGTAGGCCGCGCCGAGGTCGACAGCCCAGCGGTCCGACAACTCGAAACGGGTCGACAGCTGGTGGACGAGCAGCAGGTTGTCGTTGCTCTGCTGGCGGCGCACGAAGGCCCCGCCGTTATCGGTGCCCTGGTTGACTTCGTAGTAGTAACCCTCGTACTGGCCCACATATTGATCGTTGTCGTGCACCATCATGAAGTTGTATTCCACCTCGTGGCGGCGGTCGAGCCTCAGCCGGGCGTTGCCCAGCACGAGCTGGTTGATGCCGATCGACGACTTCTCGCCCCTCTGATCCTGGGTGATGTTCTCGCCGTCGGCGGTGCCTTTCCTCACCTCCTCGCCGGTGAAAGAGTAGTCGGTGGTGTGCGACCCCACGACGAAGAACGACAGCGGGTTCTGCTGCTTCTCGCCGAGCAGCCATCTCCGGCCGCCCGAGACGCCGTAGCTGTGGTTCAACGGAAAGCGCACCGTGGTCGGGTCGAGCCGGTTCGGGAAGTCGAACCGTCCGGCGGTGGGCTGGTCGGGGTTGCTGTGTCCCAGGTAGCTCACGCCGTCGCGCAGGAAGCTCGCCGCGCCCGCGGCCTCGGTGTTGATCCCGCCGTCGACGCTGAGCGACAGTGCCCGCGCGCCGATCAGCTCCTTGGAGCGGATGTCGATCACCGCGCCCGCCACGTCGCCGCCGTTGGTCGCGCCGAAAGCCTTGCTCACACCTATCGATTGTATGACGTCGGAGCCGAAGAACTCCAGGGCGATGTTCTTGTACTCGGGGTCTTCGCTCGGCAGCGGGAAACCGTTGAGCCGGGTGGCGTTGTACCTGTCGCCGAGCCCGCGCACGAACACATTCTTCACCCCCTCCTGACGCGACACCCCCGACACCTGGGCCACCGCCGCCTGCGCGTCGCCTATCCCCTTGCGCGACATCTCGGCCGCGCCGACCGACTGGATCGCGGCCAGCGCCTCTCGTTGACCCGACAGCACGGCGTTCTCGCTCTCGTTGTCGATCTGCGCCACCACCACAATGTTTTCGAGGCTGATCCCCTCCGAATGGAGCGGAACCCTCAGCGTGATCTCGCCGCCCGCCGCCACGTCGACACTCCGGCGGAACACCTCGTAGCCGAGGTACCGCGCCGTGACGGTGACCCGCCCCGAGGTGATGTTCGAAATGACGAAACCACCTTCGGCGTCCGCAACGGTGCCCGAGGTGGTTCCCTCTATTACTATTGTCGTTCCGACGAGAGGCTGGCCGGTAACGGCGTCGACCACCGTGCCGCGGATGGTTCCTTTCCTGTCTTGCTGGTTTTGCTGGCTTTGCGCCCCGGCGGTCGCCGCGGCGAGGACAAAGATAATTGCTAACAGAGTTTTCCTTAACATCGAAAATAATTAATGATTATTACGACGCAAAGGAACGGCGGGGGTGTTACACCGCAGTTACGAAACCGATATGTTTACATTACGCCTCCTCGCAGTACCACGAGGCGTAGAGCCGGTAGTCGTCGGCGGTGCGGCGCACAATGTCGCGGCTCTGTTCGACGCTGATCTCCTTCACCTTCCTGGCGGGTACACCGGCGTAGACGCTGTTGGGTTCGAGCCGCGCGTTCGACAGCACGAGGGCGTTCGCCGCTATGATGCACCCGCTCGCCACAACGGCGTTGTCGAGGATCGTGGCCCCCATTCCCACGAGGCAGTTGTCCTCGATCGTGGCGCCGTGGATAATCGCGTTGTGGCCCACCGACACGTCGCTGCCGATGTGGGTTTGCGACGGCACGGGCGAGGCGTCGTACAACGTGTGGATCACCGCCCCGTCCTGAATATTTGTCCGGTCGCCCACGGTGATGGTGTTCACGTCGCCCCTCAGCACGGCGCCGTACCAGATGCTGCAATCTCTCCCCACCGTCACGTCGCCCGTCAGCACCGCGGTCTCGGCCACGAATGTGTTCTCGCCCACCTTCGGGGTCTTGCCCCGCACACTTCTTATCACTGCCATTTCCTTAAAAATAATATTGCGTAGCCTATTTCGCCGCGGCCGTTGCCGCTTTTGCCTGTTGCCAAAGTTCTTCCATCTCCGCAAGGGTCATGCCGGAGAGTTCTTTTCCCTGTTCGGCGGCGCGGGCCTCCATGTATCCGAAACGCGAGATAAACTTCCGGTTCGTGCGTTCGAGTGCGGCCTCGGGGTCGATGTCGTAGAGTCTCGCGGCGTTGACGAGGGCGAAGAACAGATCGCCCAACTCGTCGGTGGCACGCTCGCGGTCACCGGCTGCGATCTCGGCGCTGAGTTCGGCGGCCTCCTCGCGCACCTTGTCCCACACATCTTCGCGCCGTTCCCAGTCGAAACCCGTCGCGGCGGCCTTCTCGCCCACCCGGAAAGCCTTCACCATCGCCGGAAGACCCTCCGGCACCCCCGCCAGCACCCCGCGCCGCTTCCGGCCCTCGCGCTGTTTCAGTGCCTCCCAATTATGCTTCACCTCTGCCGGGGTCTCGGCGTGGACGTCGGCGAAGACGTGGGGATGGCGGTACACCAGCTTGTCGGAGATCCCCTCGGCCACGTCGGCCAGCGTGAACGCTCCCTGCTCGGAGCCGATCTTCGAGTAGAACACTATGTGGAGCAACAGATCGCCCAGCTCCTCGCGAATGTGGCCCATGTCGCCCTCGTCGATCGCGCCCGCCAATTCATAAGTCTCCTCTATTGTATTCTTTCTCAGACTTTCGATCGTCTGTTCCCTGTCCCACGGGCACTTCTCGCGCAGGGTGTCCATGATATCCAACAGGCGCCCGAGCGCCTCGGCGGTACGTTTATCCATCTCCGGTTTCGATTTTTTATCGCGCAAACTTAGCGATTTTCAGCGGAAATATCATACCTTCGTGGGATGAAAAAGCTGATCTTCTCCATTGCCGCGCTGATGTTTTGCGCCCCTGTTTCGGCCCGCATCACGGTTGGTGCCGAGCGTATGAACGCCTACCTGCCACTCTTGGAGGGTCGACGCGTGGGCGTGGTCACCAACCACACGGGCATGGTGGGCAGGCGCCATCTTGTTGACACGCTCCTCGCGCGGAAAGTGAGAGTCGAGCTTGTCTTCGCCCCCGAACACGGTTTTCGCGGCACAGCGGCGGCGGGCGAGCACGTCGACAGCGGACGCGACGCGGCCACAGGGCTTGAGATAGTGTCATTATACGGTGCGAACCGCAAACCGCGCCCCGAGCAGATCCGCCGCTGCGATGTGGTGCTGTTCGATATTCAAGACGTGGGGTGCCGATTCTACACCTACCTTTCGACCATGCACCTCGTTATGGAGGCTTGCGCCGCCGAGGGTGTGCCGTTCGTGGTGCTCGACCGCCCCAACCCCAACTCTCCGATGGGGGTCGACGGCCCGCTGCTCGACGTCGAGCGCCACCGTTCTTTTGTGGGCATGCACCCGATCCCCGTTCTTCACGGCATGACGCTGGGCGAACTCGCCCGGATGATAAACGGCGAGCGATGGACGGCGGGTCTGCGGCAATGCGACCTCACGGTGATCGAGTGCGAGGGATGGACACGCAACATGACATACGAACTGCCCGTCGCCCCCTCCCCCGCCCTGCCCAACATGCGGGCCGTGAGGCTCTATCCGTCGCTCTGCTTTTTCGAGGCCACGGCGGTAAGTGTGGGACGCGGCGGCGAGGCCCCGTTCCAGGTGCTTACACACCCCGACGGCATGGTGGTCGATCTGCGGCACACGCCGTCGGATGAGGTTGTCGTGGCGGCGGGCATCGACCTAGCCTGGCTCATCGACGCCTACCGGGAGGTGGGCGACACGCCGGGAGGCCGCAAATTCCTCTCCACCTTCTTCGAGAACCTGATGGGGGTCGACTGGGTGCGTACCATGATCGAGAGCGGCGCAACGGCCGACGAGATACGCGCCCGCTGGGCACCCGACGTCGCCCGCTTCACCTCACAACGCAAACCCTATCTGATATATGAATAGAGCATCCCTCGTACTCGGCGCACTCGCCCTGCTATGTGCTGCCCCGGCCCCGGTGGCGGCGCAAAACCTTATCCCCCAACCCGTCTCCGTGAAATGGGGAGAGGGAGTCGCGGCATTGACCACCGTGGGGGCAGCAGAGGTGACCCACCTGGAACTCGCTCCTCTGGCCGACCACCTGTTGGGAATGATCCCCGCGGGCCGCGTGAGGCTCTCATTCGAAGGCGCGGAAGATCTTCCCGCCGGGGGTTACCGTCTGTCGGTGGCGCCCGAACTCATAACCATAGCGGGCCGCGACTACGGCGGGGTGTGGAACGGCATCCAGACGCTGCTGCAACTCTTTCCGGCCGACGTTTACCGCGGGGCGAACGCACTTTCGGCAAACATAACGCTGCCCGTGGTCACCATCGAGGACTGGCCTGCGATGGAACACCGCGGCGTGATGCTCGACGTCGCGCGCACGTTCGTCCCCAAGGAGCAGGTGATGCGCCTCGTGGACAACATCGCCCGCCACAAGATCAACAAATTTCACTGGCACCTCGCCGACGACGAGGGCTGGCGGATCGAGATAAAAAGCTACCCGCGGCTCACCGAGATCGGAGCGTGGAGGGGCGGCGACTCGCCCCTGTTCCCGGTCTACGGCGCGTGGGAGGAGAAGTACGGCGGGTTCTACACCCAGGATGAGATTAGCGAAGTGGTGGCCTACGCCGCCCTGCGCGGAGTGGAGGTGATCCCCGAGATCGACCTGCCGGGCCACAGCCGCGCCGCCGCCATCGCCTATCCCGAGATACTGTGCGGCTACACCCCCAACCTCACCGCGAGCGGCGGCTACGACACCCGCAACATGTGGTGTGTGGCGCGCGAGGAGAACTACGCCATGCTCGACGCCATCATCGGCGAGGTGGCGGCCCTGTTCCCCTCGCCCACGTTCCATCTGGGGGGCGACGAGGTCGAGACGGGAGCGTGGCGCGCCTGTCCCCACTGCAAGGCGCTGATGGCCGAGCGGGACATCACCGACGCGGCCCGGTTGCAGGACATATTCATGGAGCGGGTAATCGACATTGCCGCGCGCCACGGCAAGGACGCCGCGGTGTGGAGCGAGGCGGCCGACAGCCGCGCGATACCGAAGTCCACCACCGTGTGGGCGTGGAAAAATCCCGCCCGCGCCGCCCGTGCCTACGCCGCGGCGGGCTACCCGACGGTGGTCTGCGCCGGAGAATACTTCTACTTCGACATGCGCCAGTCGGCCCGCGACATCGGCCACACCTGGGCGGGGGTGGTGACGCTCGAAAAGGTCTACTCGTTCTCGCCCGCGGCGCTGGGATTCACGGCGGCAGAGACGGCGAACGTGCGCGGAGTGCAGGCGACGCTTTTCCACGAACTCGGTCTCGAAAACGGTCCGGGCTACGTCGACTATCAACTCTTCCCGCGCGTGTGCGCCCTCGCCGAGGTGGGTTGGACGCCCGCGGAGCAGCGCTCGTGGGAAGATTTCAACCGCCGACTCACCGAACGTTCGGCCCGTCCCGGCGGCTCGGCCGGCTCCCCGTCGCACCTCGACCGGCTCGCGGCAATGGGCATAGCCTATCGTGCCGCGGAGCCCGCGCCCGACACCGCGCCGCTGAAGACCCCCGCCGTGACCTTCACAAGTTCGCTGACGGCGCGCGAACGCGAGCCGTTCTCGCGGGTGTCGGCCTACTCGGGAGCCGCGCGCACCATCCGCTCGGTCGTGGAGGGCGACTGGCTGCTGTGGACATTCGCCCAACCGGTCACAGCCTCGCGCATCGACATCAAAACGGGCTACGACCACCTTCAGCGCGGCGGCATCCCCTCGGGCCGGGTCGAGGTGAGCTACGACGGCACCACCTTCGAGACGGCCACACGAATGCACGACCTCAAGGCCACCCTCGCCACCGACCGTCCTGTCCGCGCAATAAAAATAGTCAGCGAATCGCCCTGCAACGGCGAGACTTTTACCATAATCCAACCCCTGAAGATAAGATAACGGCCCAAAATCTCGTGACCGATGCGAATTAAGAGTTCAAAACCGCGCGCGGAGAGCGTTTTGAAGGTTTCAGCGACTGCTGAAACCCTCAAAACAATCCGTTTGGGACTTTCAGCGACTGCTGAAACCTTCAAAACAACCATTTTGGGACTTTCAGCGGCTGCTGAAACATTCAAAACAACCGTTTCGGGACTTTCAGCGGTTGCTGAAACCTTCCCGTGGGCGGTTTCAACCCTCAATTCGCGTAACCGATAATCATTGTAAAGTGTCGCCCTACGCCATAATAGCCACCACCGCCGCCTACCTCGCTCTGCTCTTCGCGGTGGCGTGGTGGAGCGGCCGCCGGGCCGACAACGCCACCTTCTTCACCGGCAACCGCCGTTCGCCGTGGTGGGCGGTGGCGCTGGGCATGGTCGCGGCGCCGATGTCGGGCGTGACGTTCGTGTCGGTGCCGGGCATGGTGGGTGCGAGCGGCTGGGCCTATCTCCAGATGGCGATGGGATTCGTGTGCGGCTATATGGTGATCGCCTGCGTGTTGGTGCCGATGCTCTACCGGCGGAGGGTGGTGTCGGTGTACGAATATCTGGCCGGACGGTTCGGCGCTTCGAGCCACCGCACGGGGGCGTGGTTCTTTTTCGCGAGCAAACTGCTCGGCGCGGGCCTCAAGATATACCTCGTCTGCCTCGTGCTGCAACTGCTCGTCTTCGATCCCCTCGGGGTGCCGTTCGCGGTGAACGCCCTGGTGTTGCCCGGGTTGGTGTGGCTCTACACGGTTCGCGGCGGGGTGAGGGCGATAGTGTGGACGGACGGGCTGAAGACACTGTGCCTCGTTGCAAGCGTCGGCCTCAGCATCTGGTTCATCGCCCGCGAACTGGGCCTCGACTTCGGAGGAGTGGCGGCGGCGGTGAGTGACAGCGACATGTCGCGCGTGTGGTTTTTCGACGATGTGAACGACCGGCGCTACTTCTTCAAGCAGTTTTTCTCGGGGCTGTTCATCGTCGTCGCCATGACGGGCCTCGATCAAGACATGATGCAGCTGCCGCTCAGTTGCCGCACACCGCGCGACTCGCAGAAGAACTTCGTGGCGAGCGGTCTGGCGCAGTTTGCCGTGATCGCGCTGTTCCTCAGCCTCGGGGTGCTGCTCAATCTCTACGCCTCGGCCCGCGGTCTTGCGATCCCGGCCGGTGGAGACGAACTCTACCCTCTCGTTGCGACGGCCGGGGGACTTCCGCCGGTGGTGGGCGTAGTCTTTGCGCTCGGGCTGATAGTGTCGACCTACTCGGCGGCGGGCTCGGCGCTCACGGCGCTCACCACGTCGTTCACTGTCGACATTCTCGGCGCGGGCGCGAAAGAGGAAAAGCGCCTCGCCCGCATCCGGCGCGCGGTACACATCGGCATGGCGCTCGCCCTCGCGGCGGTCATCACAGCGTTCCGGGCACTGGCCCACACCAGCGTCATCGACGCCGTGTATGTGCTGGCGAGTTATACTTACGGCCCGATCCTCGGGTTGTTCGCCTTCGGCATGGCCACGCGACGCCCGGTTCGCGACCGCTGGGTGCCGCTCGTGGCGATACTCTCGCCCGCGCTGTGCCTCGTGCTCGACCTCGGTTCCGCGGCCTGGTTCGGCGGCTACCGCTTCGGCTACGAACTGCTGCTGCTGAACGCCATGTTCACGATAACAGGATTAACAATAATAAGCAAACGAAAATGACAATCGAAAAACAGATCAGTCAGGGGATTATGGAGGCGATGAAGGCCAAGCAGCCCGTGCGCCTCGCCGCCCTGCGCAACGTAAAGAAGTACATTATTGAAGCGAAGACCGCCGGGACGAACATCGACGAACTGCCCGACGCCGACGCGCTCAGGATCATCGGCAAGCTCGCCAAACAAGGCGCCGAGTCGGCCGCCATCTACCGCACACAGGGCCGTGCCGACCTCGCCGACGAAGAGGAGGCACAGGTGGAGGTGCTGCGGGAATTCCTGCCCCGCGCCCTCACCGACGACGAACTCGCCGACGCGCTCCGGGCCGTGATCGCCGAAGTCGGAGCCACCGGCCCCCAGGACATGGGCCGGGTGATGGGAGCAGCCTCGAAACGCCTCGCCGGACAAGCCGAAGGAGGCCGCATCTCGGCCAAAGTGCGTGAATTGCTCTCGTAATGAAATTGCGAGATTTATCATCGACCGGGTGCCGACCGTCAGCCACCGGGCTGGCGGAGGCATCTCACGAGGGAGATAATTGCTCGCGTGGAAAGTGATGTCGCGCCCCAACCTGCAAACCATAATCATGCCTGCGGCAATGCTCGCCGGGGGCCTGCTCCACAACCGGTTGGGCGGGACGGGATTCCTCATGCCGTGGTTGCTGTTCGCCATGCTGTTCATTCCGTTTTGCGGGGTTCGTCCGGCCGATCTGCGCCTCGGGGGGCTGCATGCGGCGCTGCTCGGGTTTCAGGCTGTGGTGAGCGTCGGGGTCTACGCCCTCGTGCGGATGGTGGATGTCGAAGTGGCGCAGGGGGCCATGATCTGCGTGCTGGCGCCCACGGCAACGGGAGCTGTGGTGATAGCCTCGATGCTCGGGGCGCGGGTCGAGACCATGCTGAGCTATTCGCTGCTCGTCAACTTCGCCGTCGCGCTGGGTGCGCCGCTGTTCTTCGCCACCATCGCGCCCGCCGAAGGGGTGTCGTTCGGGGCGACTTTCGGAGTGATCCTCGGGCGGGTGATCCCGGTCATCGTGCTGCCGTTCGTGGTTGCGCTCGCGCTGCGGCGTCTGTCGCCCCGCGCGGCCGGGGCCATGCGGCGGCTGCGACCGTTATCGTTCTGGCTGTGGCTCGCGGCACTCACCACCACCACGGCGCAGGTGGTGAACTTCGTCGCCACGCAGACGCAACTCACCCTCGCCAAAGGACTCTCGCTGGCGGGCGCGGCGCTGGTGCTGTGTCTGGTGCAGTTTTTCGCCGGCAAGTGGATCGGCCGTCGCCACGGCGAGACGATGGCGGGCGGCCAGGCGCTCGGGCAGAAGAACACGATGCTCGCGATATGGTTGGCCCAAAGCTACCTCGATCCCGTCAGCTCGATCGCCCCCGCGGCCTACGTGCTGTGGCAGACGATCTTCAACAGCGTGCAATTTGGGCTCGTGTCCCGAAAAAGGACGTAACGCGAACACCCGCGCGGCACCTTCCGCAA
>JAITWC010000083.1 GCA_031285485.1 Alistipes sp. | reverse complement strand
CTTGCGGCCGGGGCTTCGGCGCAGGGGCTGAAGTTCTCGGGCTTCTCGGGAGGGATGATGGTACACACCGGTTACGCGGGAGGCGGGCAGATCACCCTCACCGACGGCGCGAACACCTTCCACAGCCACATCTCGGGTGCGCCGGCGGGCATCGGCGGACAGGCGAGGCTCCACTTCGGCCGCCACCTGCGCCTCGGAGCCGAGGGCTACGTGTCGACCCTGCGATACGGTCGCGGACACGGCGCCGGCCGCAACCAAAGCCACGCCCGCACGGGGTGGGGCGGCGTGCTGGCCGACGTCGTCTGGGGCCGCGGCCGCTGGTCGCCATACGTCGGGGCGACGATCGGCGGAGGCGCCTACCGCAACCTCACCCTCCAAAACCCGACCCCCCTCGACAACATCACCGAGACCAACGCATCGTACCGCCGCTACGGTTTCATGATGATCGACCCGTTCGCCGGGGTGGAGTATGAGCTGACCCGCCGGGTGAGGCTCAACGCCAGGGTCGACTGGCTGTTCAATCTCACCAACCGCCGCGAAGACTTCGCCACCGGCCCGCGGCTGTACTTCGGATTCTCGTTCTACCGGCTCAAAGAAGATTGACCAGGGCCCCATGCGGATCGCATATCTCATAACGGCTTACTCGGATTTCCGCCATCTCGAAAGGCTCGTCGGCGCGCTGGACGATCCGCGGGCCGGGTTCCTCATCCACATCGACGCCCGCAGCCACGTGCCCGAGGGGGTGATCGAAAGATTGACCGCCCGCGGGAATGTGGTTTTCGCGCCGCGCCGCCCGGTGTGGTGGGGGGGCTGGTCGCACGTCGCCGCGATACTCTCCCTGATGGAGTTGGCGGTCGACGGGGACGGCGGTTACGACTGCTGTGTGATCCTGAGCGGAGCCGACTACCCGATCCGCCCCAACGACACCATCTTCGAAACCCTCGCCGCAGGAGGCCAATACATCAACGCCACGCCCGGATTCCGCCCCTCGAAACCCGAAAGCCGCGTGAAATACTACCGGTTCGACGGCTTCGACCGACGAAATCTCCACAATCCCAAAACCATACTGCTGAGAGGAGCCGAGACGATCCTACGAACCCTCGGCATCCACAAAAGAAAATATCCCTTCACCCAAATATACTCGGGTATAGTCTGGTCGGCCCTCTCCGCCCCATGTGTCAGATACATCCTCGATTATGTTCGCGCCCACCCCGGGTACACCCGGTTCTTCCGAACCGCACAGGTGCCCGAAGAGATGTTCTTCCAAACCATAACGGGAAACTCACCATTCGCCGCCGAAATCCGACACACCCCAACCTACATCGACTGGGATCACCCCTCCGCCAGCCCCCCGATCATAACCGAACAATACCTTCCGCTGCTTGCCACCCGGCCCCGCCTCTTCGCCCGGAAATTCAACGACCACAGCAGCCCCGTCCTCGACCTGATCGACACGCAGCTACGCGGTATCGGGCATCACGGTGAGATGGGATAATCAGTAGAGTAGTGCAGGCCGATGCTTTGGCGTCGGGCGCTGGCCTGTTTGATGATCAGATAACCGACGGTTATCATGTTGCGCAACTCGCACAGCGGTTTCGAGGGCGTCGAGCGCATGTAGAGCTCTTCCGTCTCCTGCCATATTATATTCAGTCTTCGCAGTGCCCGTTCGAGGCGCAGGTTGGATCGCACGATGCCCACGTAGTTGCTCATGATCTGCTGCATCTCCTTCACGTTTTGGGTAATGAGCACCATCTCCTCGGGCGCGGCGGTGCCTTCGTCGTTCCAGTCGGGGATGCCTTCCTGTAACTCCACACTGTCGAGGTGTGCCATGGCGTGTTTTGCGGCTTCGTCGGCGTACACGAGTGCCTCTATGAGTGAGTTCGACGCCAGCCGGTTCGCGCCGTGCAGCCCTGTGCAGGAGCATTCGCCGAGGGCGTAAAGACGGTTGATGGAACTTTCGCCCGCGAGGTTCACCTCGATGCCTCCTGTGCAGTAGTGGGCGGCGGGGACGACGGGGATCATGTCGCGGGTGATGTCGATGCCCCTCGACAGGCATTTTTCGTAGATCGTGGGAAAGTGGTCGATTATGTCGTGGGCTTTGCGCGAGGTGACGTCGAGGTAGACGAACTCGTAGCCATGGATCTTCATCTCGTGGTCAATGCTGCGGGCCACGATGTCGCGCGGGGCCAGCGAACCCATCGGGTGGTATTTGTTCATGAATTCCTCGCCGGTCTGCAACCTCAGCACCGCGCCGAACCCCCGCATCGCCTCCGAGATGAGAAACGACGGCCGCTGCCCCGGATCGTACAGCGAGGTGGGATGAAACTGTATGAACTCCATGTCTCGCGTGGCTCCCTTCGCGCGGTGCACCATTGCGATGCCGTCGCCCGAGGCGACCTGCGGGTTGGTGGTGGTGTTGTACACGTTGCCCACACCGCCGGTCGCCAGCACTGTGAAGCGGGCGCGGAAGGTTTCGATCCCGCCCAAGGCGAGGTCGAGCACATAAGCTCCGAAACAGACTATCTTTTTGCTGTGCTTGCTCACTATCTCGCCCAGATGGTGCTGAGTGAGCAGGTCTATGGCGAGGTGGTTCTCAAGGATCGTGATGCGCAGGTTTTCGCGAACCTGAGCCACAAGGGCGCGCTCAATCTCAGCTCCGGTGAGGTCCTTGTGGTGCAGGATCCGGTGTTCGGTGTGGCCTCCTTCGCGTGCGAGCTCGTATGTTCCGTCGGGCTTTTTGTCGAACTGCGTGCCCCATGCTATCAGGTCTTCGATCAGCTCGGGGGCGCGACGCACCACCAGATCGACCGCCTCGGTGTCGTTGATGCCGGCTCCGGCGGCGAGTGTGTCGGCAATGTGGCGTTCGAACGAGTCGGGCTCGCAGGTCACCGACGATATGCCCCCCTGGGCGAACTGAGTGTTGCTTTCGGTGACCGCGGCCTTGGTCACGATGGTCACCCGGCCTTTTTCGGCGGCCTTGAGCGCGAAGCTCAGTCCGGCGATGCCGCTTCCTATCACTAAAAAATCGGTGTCGATCATGACTGCAAAATTACAAAAACTTTATAATTTTGCGCCTATGGCCGACGTCGAAAAGCGCTGGGAGGAGCTGTCCCGCAAATACCGAAACTACATAAAGCTCGAAAAGCGGCTCGCCGGCAACACGGTCGAGAGCTACATGCGCGATCTGGCCGGGCTGTCGGCTTTCGTGTGCGGCGAGTACAACGTGGCCCCGCGCTGGGTGACGCCGCCCATGGTCGAGGCGTTCATGGCGTCGCTCTACGATCTGGGGGTCGAGAAAACCACCCAGGCGCGCATCCTGAGCGGAGTGAAGAGTTTCTTTAATTATCTGCTGTTGGAGGAGATCGTCGATTCGTCGCCCGCCGAGTTCATCGAGGGGCCTAAGGTGGGCCGCAAGTTGCCGGAGGTGCTGTCGACCGGCGAGATCGACCGTATCATCGCCACGTTCGACCCCGCGACCATGCTCGGAGTGCGCAACGCGGCGATGATCGAGGCGATGTACAGTTGCGGTCTGCGGGTGTCGGAGCTGACGGGTCTGCGGCTGGGCGATCTGTTCTTCGACGACGGTTTCATTCGCGTTGTCGGCAAGGGCGACAAGCAGAGATTGGTGCCGGTGAGCGGTGTGGCGCGCGACCGGATCGTGGCGTGGCTGGCGGTGAGGGACGGTAGCGGCACGACAGACGTACTTTTTTTGAACATTCGGGGGCGCGGCCTGACGCGCGTGATGATCTTCACGATCCTGCGCGAGGCAACGGCGGCGGCGGGCATCACAAAGACGGTGAGCCCCCACACCCTGCGCCACAGTTTCGCCACCCACCTGTTGGAGGGCGGTGCGAGCATCCGCCATGTTCAGGAGTTGCTGGGCCACGAAAGCGTCCTCACGACCGAGATCTACACCCATCTCGACATCACCCATCTTCGCCGCACCATCGACGACTATCATCCTCTTTCCCGGAAGCAGCTGGGGCCCGACTACCTCACGCGGAAGTCGTAGCCCCCCTCGCCATTGTCGGAGACCTGGCCGGGAGAGGTGGCCGCGACGTGCATCCCCACGACGGGTGTCCGCTCGGCGGCGACCGCGCGCAGCACGGCAATGCGGTTGTCGCGTGCGACGGCGGGGTCGGAGTCGTACCTCACCGATATCTCGGGGTGGGGCATCTGGATGGCCATCGCGTGTGTCAGATCGCCCCAAACCAGCAGCTGTTCATAGCCGTCGCGGATCATGAACATCGTGTGCCCGGGGGTGTGGCCATAGGCGGCGATCGGGGTGAAGCCCTGCGCCATGGGCGAGGTGATCTCACCGGGCGAAAGCATTTCGAGCGACCCCTTGTAGGCTTCGAAAACCCTCGCCGCACCCTCGTTGCCCGGGCCGCTGAAGTGGTCGTACTCGCGCTGCGAGAGGGCCACGGTGGCGTTGGGGAAAGCCCTCGCGCCGTCCCTCAGCATGCCGCCGATATGGTCGCCGTGCATGTGGGTGAGCAGCACCCGGTCGACATCCTCGGGGGCGATGCCCAGCGCGGCCATCTTCTCGAATATGGTTCGTCCGTAACCGGCGTCGATCAGCGTCACGTCGTCGCCCCTGCGCACCAGCACGGCGTTGGTGGCGTTGGGGAACGTGCCGTCGGGGGCGTGGTCGGCCAGCACCCGGGCCGGAGCGTCCACAAGCACTCCCGTGTTGCCCTGGCCGGATGTCTCCTGCAACACCCACACCTCGGTGGCGGTGCCGACCCTTATCGTTTCGGGTTTTTGGGCGGCCTGTTGCGCCGCGAGCGGGGTGACCGCGAGGAGGGCTGCTGCGCCCATCATCATTCTTTTTTTCATGTCGGGTGGTTTTTTGTTATATTTGCGTTTGTGCAAAAGTAGTAAAAGTAGTCCGATTGTGGTGCAGGTTTCTCGACGTATTGGCTTGAAAATTGAGATCACACCTGCATCACTCGATGCAACCGAGCACCGCAGGTGCGAGGCTCACCGAGGGAGGCCCGCGAGTCGCCGCGCAGCGGCGGGGTGGGCGTAGCCGACCGAGGTAACCGTGTTTTTTCCCTCGGACAGACTTGCATCACTCGATGCAACTATGTTTTTGGCCTCGGACAGACTTGCATCAACCGATGCAACCCGGTTTTTATCTCTTCTTCAAGCCATACCGACAGTATCGGCGGCATCGCTATACGGTCACCGGATTTTAACCGAAAACATTATGACAGATCTTACAGGCCGGGTGTGTTTCGTCACGGGCGGAGCCTCCGGCATAGGCCGCGCGGTGGTCGAGGCGTTCGCCGCGGCGGGTGCGAGGGTCGCTTTCTGCGACGTGGACGATGTGCGGGGCGATGCCCTGGCGGGCCTGGTCAACGGTTCGCGAACCGGCGGCCCGGGGAATGGCGCCGCACTCTTCCGCCGGGTGGATGTGCGCGACGCGGCGGCCCTGGTCGCCTTCATGGATGAGGTTCGGACGGCGTGGGACGCGATCGACATTGTGGTCAACAACGTCGGGGTGAGTACCTTCACGCCGCTCGCCGAAACATCCGTCGAGCGGTTCGACGACGTGATCGCCACCAACCTGCGTCCCGTGTTCGTCACCTCGCGCGAGATGGCGCGCCGCCGCGCCCCGGACGGCGTTTCCGGTGGCCCTGCGGCCCCGCCCCGTTACGGCCGCATCATCAACATCGCCTCGACGCGCTGGTTGCAGAGCGAACCCGGCACGGAAGGGTACTCCGCCTCGAAGGGTGGCATCGTGTCGCTGACCCACGCCCTGGCGGCGTCGCTCGCCGGCACGGGCATCACGGTCAACTGCGTCTCGCCCGGCTGGATCGACACGGGGCATTACGGCGAACTGCGCCCCGCCGACCACGCCCAGCACCTCTCGGGCCGCGTCGGTCGCCCGGAGGACATCGCCCGGGCGTGCCTCTTTCTCGCCGACCCGGAGAACGACTTCATCGACGCCGCCAACCTAGTCGTCGACGGCGGCATGACCCGCAGGATGATCTACGTCGAGTGAGCGACAAATGAAAAGTGAGGCGCCGGCGGCCTCACTTTTTCACTCACTGCCGCCGGGCGGCGTGACCGCCGCCCTCAATGATCTTTATGTTGCGGAACGACACGAAATCGTTGTGATCCTGCAAAAGGATGTGTCCGCGAGCGTGGTTGCCGAAGTCGGGATGATCCCTGTACTTGCTGTAATCCACGAGCGCATCCCACATCCGTGTGCCGCGCTCATACTCCACCAGCTTCACGCCGTTGAGCCAGTGCTCCACCTTGCCGCCCTTCACCACTATCATCGCCGTGTTGAAGGTCGACGGGCGCAGGTAGGCGCTCGCGGCGTC
>JAITWC010000011.1 GCA_031285485.1 Alistipes sp. | reverse complement strand
CACGTGTAATCATAGCGCAATTTGTTGAGGTTAAAAAATTTTAAACTACATTTACACCCCGGAAACAATTCGATAACTCCCTTAACTTACCTAAAAACAATCCAGACTGAAACTATGACAACAACGAAAAAACAGAGCAACATCGTCGGCATCGTCACGATGATATTTCTGTTCGGAATGATCTCGTTCGTAACGAACCTCGCGGCCCCCATCGGCGTGATCTGGAAAAACAACCCCGATTTCGAGAACCTCGGAATGATGGGCAACATGATGAACTTCCTGGCCTACCTGTTTATGGGTATTCCCGCCGGAAAGATGCTCATCCGCCTGGGGTACAAACGCACCGCCCTGATCGCCATTGCAGTGGGGCTTGTTGGCATCTTCGTGCAGTTCCTGTCGGGCAAGACGGGTGACGCCGGATTTTACGTCTACCTTGCCGGAGCCCTCATCGCGGGCTTCAGCGTGTGTATGCTCAACACGGTGGTCAACCCCATGCTCAACTTGCTGGGGGGTGGCGGAAACAAAGGCAACCAACTGATACAGACCGGCGGGGCGTTCAATTCGCTGATGGCTACCGTCACTCCCATGATGGTCGGGGCAATGATCGGTGAAGTTTCGAAATCGGTCATCACCGACGTCTTCCCGCTGCTGTACATCGCGATGGGTGTGTTCGCGGCGTCGTTCTGCATACTGCTGTTCATACCCATGCTCAATCCCACCCAAACCGCCGCCGATGTGAAGTACGAGTCGAGCGCGTGGAAGTTCCGCCATCTGGTGCTTGGCGCGGTTGCCATTTTCTTCTATGTCGGTGTCGAGATCGGCATACCGGGCGAGCTGATATTCTACCTGTCCGACGCCACTGCCAGCGGAGCGGGCCTCCCCGTCGGAACGGCCGCCGCCACCGCGGGCGCCGTTGCCGGGCTGTATTGGTTTCTGATGATGATCGGCCGTTTTATAGGCAGTGCCGTCGGTGCGAAGGTTTCGAGCCGCGCCATGATGGTGTTTACCTCCGGTTTGTCCGCGATCCTGGTCATCGCCGCCATATTCTTTCCCAAGGGTATTCTGGTTTCGATGCCCGCTTTTACCGGGAGTTCGTTCCTGATGGCGCAGGTGCCCGTGAATGCGCTGCTGCTGGTGTTGTGTGGACTATGCACCTCCATCATGTGGGGGGCGATCTTCAATCTCGCCACCGAGGGACTCGGCAAGTACACCCCTCAGGCGTCGGGCATCTTCATGACTATGGTCGTGGGCGGCGGTATCATCCCGCTCGTGCAGGATCAGATCGCCGGAGCGGTCGGTTACATGGCGAGCTACTGGTTGATCCTGGCGGGCATTCTGTACATGCTCTACTACGCGCTGACAGGCAGCAAAAACGTGAACAAAGATATTAAAGTGGACTGATCATCATGGACAGGAAATATGTGATAGGGGTCGACATCGGCGGCCAGACATCGAAACTCGGGGTGGTTGACGCCCGCGGGAACGTGCTGATCCAAAACGTGATCCGCACCGACACCCACGACGACGTAACTCTCTACGTGAAAGACTTCGGGGCGGCTGTCCGTTCGCTCGCCGCGCAGATCGAAGGAGGCATGGACGCCATCCGCGGGGTGGGCATCGGCGCACCCAACGGCAACTACTATCGCGGCACCATAGAGTACGCCCCCAATCTCCGCTGGAAGGGCGTCGTACCCCTCGCCGAACTGGTGGGCAGGGAGATCGGCCTGCCGGTGAAACTCACCAACGACGCCAACGCCGCGGCGGTGGGCGAGATGACCTACGGCGCGGCGCGCGGCATGAAGGATTTCATAATGATAACGCTCGGCACGGGTGTCGGCAGCGGCATAGTCATCGGCGGCAACGTGGTCTACGGTCGCGACGGTTTCGCGGGCGAACTGGGCCACACGACCCAGGTGCGCAACAACGGCCGTCTGTGCGGATGCGGTCGCACGGGGTGCCTCGAAGCCTACGCCTCGGCGGTGGGTGTGGCGCGCACGGCCCGCGAGATACTCGAAACGACCGACAGGCCGACCACCCTGCGCGACATTCCGCGCGACTCGATCACCTCGAAAGAGGTGGCCGAGGCTGCGGCGAAAGGCGACCGGGTGTCGATCGACATATTCAACTTCACGGGACGCATGTTGGGTGCGGCGCTGGCCGACTTCGTGGCTTTCTCGTCGCCCGAGGCGATCATACTTTTCGGCGGGCTGACCAGGGCGGGCGACCTGCTCAAAAAGCCGGTCGTGGAGGCGATGAACGACAACCTGCTCGATTTATGGAAGGGCAGGGTCGAGGTGAAGTTCTCCAAGCTCAACGAGGCCGATGCCGCCATCCTCGGCGCCAGTGCCCTCGCCTGGGAACTTTGAGCGGGGACGCCCACTGCGTTTTTTGCAGGGGCCACACATCACGATCCGAAACTCACCGTGTGAAGTGCGGGGCGAAAGCCCTGCACTTCATTTTTGTTCGCCCGGTGGGAGCGGCTGCTTTCGGGGTGCGGGCCCCCAAACGGGCCCCGACAGCGGGTATCGTCGGCCGGCCGGTCGATGCAGTCGTTCCGCGCGGGCCCCGCCGCCACCGCTGACACCTCTCCGGAGCGGATTGGGGTGTGTTTCGTCCCGTCCATGCCCGCGAAGATGGTGTTTTTGAACCAAACGACGTTGTTTGGTCTAATATTATTTTGAGATTGAATCAAACAGTGTTGTTTGGTCTAATCTCAGTTTATTATTCGACCGATCGGCGTTGTTTGGTTGAATCGCAATTTGAGATTAGACTGAACGGTGTCATTTGGTTGAATATCATCCCGGGATTATACCAAACGACTCCGTTTAGTTGAATAATCGACCGGCGAAAGGGTTGCGCGGATGGTTTTGCCGTCCGCGGCGACTGAGGAGAGTGCCGCGCGGGTGTTCGCGTCGGACGCCCGGTAGCCCGGCGCTCTCGAACTCTGTCCGACGTTTAGGATGTACCGCCATTATGGAACCTCCGTGTGCCGGACGGCACGTGCGGTGGTGCGGGAGGACGGAACGGGGATCGACCCGGTTTCTCTTACGCGATCGCCCACCTCTCCCAAAAGAAGTTTACGGGTGTCGGCGGCAAAGACGGCAGCGGCGGCGGGAAGTGTATCGAGTGCCGGTGCGGGCATAACTTCGTAGCGGCGCACTCCGCCGCGCCACGGAGTGTGTACCCACGCCAGGCGCCAGCCCACATCCCAACGCAGGGGCAGTGAATCGCGGCGAACGAGGGTTATGTCGGCGGCTATGCCCCCGTCGCAATGGCGCCGGATCTGGTTGGAAACAAAATTCCCGAGAGAGAAGAACGTAGCCCCCGTCACGTCTGTCGAGTCGGCATCGAGGTGTGCCTCGATCGGCTCCACGACGTGCGGGTGGCCGCCGATGACAAGGTCCGCGCCGCGGGCACGGGTCCACTCGGCGATCCGCCGCTGCTCGCGCGTGGGCTGCGGACGATACTCCTCGCCCCAATGGTAACTCACTATCACCACATCGATCCCCGTCGGGTCGGCCTCCGTCGGGTCGCCCGGCGCGCGACGCAACCCGGCGAGATCGCGCGCAATGACGGCGGTGTCTATCGGGTTGACGATCATTCCGCGCGGTACGGGGATCCCGTTCGTGCCGTAAGTGTAGGCGAGCAATGCAAACTTCAGCCCACCCGCGCTGAAACGCAGCGGATGTCGGGCGCGCCGGTCGGCACTGTCGAGGAACGCTCCGGTGTGGCGGATGCCCGCGCTGTCGAGTATCGCGAGGGTCGAACGGATGCCCGCGGCGCCCTTGTCGCAGATGTGGTTGTTTGCGGTGGTCACGATGTCGATCCCGGCGCGGCGCAGGTCGAAGGCGAGTTCGGCGGGTGCGGCGAACGACGGGTAGCCGGTGTATGGCGGCCGGGTGCGCAGGGTTGTCTCAAGGTTTGCAACGGCGACGTGCGCCCCCTCGAATATGGGCCGGAAATGGCGGAATACACCGGTGTAGTCGTACCCGCCGCCGGACGTTCGTGCCGCCGCGACCTGCGGCGTGTGCGACATCACATCGCCCACGAACACCAGCCGCGCCGAGTCGACCACCGGCTCACGCACCCCGATCGCCTCGCCCCCCCGCCGACCGGCGCAACCCGCCAGCGCTATCGCGGCAACTATCGTCAACGCGCGCCTCATCGCTCCCCACTCCCGAACTCCCCGGCGACAACCACGGCGCGGTTGGCTGGATCGAGAGGCCGGTCGAGCCTCCGGAATATCTTCAGATTCGGATCGTCGTCGGGCAGATAATCACCCGCGGGGTTTTCGCCCGCGATCTCCACCGCCACGGTGTATGCCTTACCCTCCCTGACACCCGAGACGGGAACGGTGAACTCGACGCTCTCGCCCGGCATAACCTCGACAGGCAACGACCCGCCCGAAACCACATTGCGTCGCCCTGCGACGATCCGGTAAGCCGCCTCTCCCGTGAACGGAGTGATCCGCCGCAGGTTCGACAGCCGGAACCGACCCGCCGCGACATCGATCGCTTCGAGCGTCAGCCACCCGGCGGATGACGCGGCCGCGGCCGAAAGGGTAGGGTAGTCGCCTGCCGCGAGAACAAGGTCGCTGTTCCACTCCCCGCCGCCGTCGGTGTAGATCACAGGCCGATGCCGCTCCAAACGTTTAAGCGCCAGATAACTTTCATACAGGTTGTATCCGTTCGCCGCCTCCGACCCCAGCGAGAACATCGACACCGACGGATGGTTCTTCGAGGTGTGGTACATAGCCAGCACGCGGTCGAGATACGCCGCCTTCCACGCCGGGTCGTTCGACGGATTTCCGCCCACGGTGCGCGACTCCCCGGCAGCCCTGGTGTCGATGTCGGCGCGGCCCACAACGTAAATTCCCAACGAATCGCACAGCGCGTAGAACTCCCTGCTGGGCGGCGCTCCCCGCAGCATCACCCCCGCGGCGCCTCCGTTCCCGGCCATCGCTTCGCGGTGGATCCCCATCAACGCCTCTCTCATCTCCGCCGCGTCACCCGGCGGCACGAACTCCCTCATATCCAATTCGAGCGGCATCCCGTTGAGGGTCATTGTCCCGTCGTCGTCCAGCCCGAGGTTGCGGAATCCCACGCGGAACGACAGGTACTCGCGGAACCGTCCCTCGTTCTGTGTCTTTATAAATAATGTATAGAGCCTCGGCTCCTCATGGCTCCACGGCACGATGCGTGGAATGTTTGCGAAAAACGTCACGGTATCTTCGCGCCGCATCTCCAACCGCGCGTCCTTGCGACCCTCGGCCACGATCTCGCCCGCGGGGTTGAGCAGTTCCCAGAACACGGTGTAGTCGTGGGGGTTTAGCAGATGGCTTTTCAGGATCACCCCGAGTTCGAGCAGGCCCGACGATTCTTCCATGCGGGTCGACACGGCCACGTCGCGCACCCTCACCCTCGGCTGCGACACGATGTACACCTCGCCCTCAAGCCTCGGCGGCACAGCGGGCCTGTTGTTTTCCAACCGGGCCGACACAAGGTCGTTCCATATCACTATTTCGAGTTCGTTGGCCCCCTCTTTGGAGGCGTCGGTGATGTCGAACTCACCGGGCGTGCTGCCGGTCTGGCTGTACGCCGCCGGAGCGCCGTTCACCATCACGTCGAACGAACCCGACGTGCGTCCGACGCAGAGGAACTGCCGCCGGTCGATCCACCCGAACGGCACTCTGAACCGCGTCCTGTATCTCACCGCGTCGGCGCTCTCGGTGCGCGTCCACTCGGTGAGGGGTTGCAGATATTTCGACGCGCCGGGGGTGCGCCCCACCGCGTCCGCCTTCGAGTCGTGGCTCACCGCCTCGCCCCGCGGCAGTTCCTTGTTGACGGCCACGACTGTCGGGTCGAGATGCCTCGGGATTTGGGCGGCCGCGGGGATCGCGATCGCCGGAATGAGGATTGCGAATAGTGCCGATACCGTATTCTTCATCTGATTTCGCCTGTCTTTGAGACCCCAAAGATAGACAAAAACAACGTACAAAGAGATCGGATTCGGGAGAAATGGCGCGGGGCGGCGTTTTGCGGAACCGGAACTATTTTTTATCTTCGCGCCATGTTCGCCGCCGCATACAGCATCCCGAAGCCCTTCGCAACACTTGCGACTAATGTCGCAACCGTGAAACAGAGCTGCGGGACACTTGCGACAACAGTCGCAACCGTGAAAAAGCCCTTTTTCATCGTTGCCACAAGAGTGGCAACCACAAACTACTTCATAATTCATCACTCAGAACTCGAAAAAGCCATGAAAAAACTGATGACAAGCGCGCTTACGGGCGCACTCGCGGCGATGACCGCGGCGACATTCACCGCCTGCGGCGACAAGGGCGGCGACCCGGAGCCTCCCGCCCCGGTGATCACAATCGGCACGCAACCCGCCGCTCCCGCCGCCCTCACCGAGGGCGCGATAACGGGCACGCTGACCGTAGCGGCCACCGCGACCGGGGGGGCGGCGCTCACCTACCAATGGTACTCCAACACCTCCGCCGCCAACACGGGCGGCACGGCCATCGACGGCGCGACCGCCGCCAGCTACGCGCTCCCCGCCACCCTCACCGCGGGCACGTATCACTACTTCTGCGAGGTGGGCGCGACGGGCGCGAAGGCCGTGCGCACCAACGCCGTGACCGTGACGGTGGCCGAGGCGGAAGAACCCGTCGATAACGCCCGGCTGATAGGCAAATGGGATGCCGCGGCGAACACGCTCGGCATCGTGTCGGTGGAATTCGGCGTGAGCGGCAACTACATCGTCATGGCGGACAGGGAACTCGCCACCCGGGCCGAAGAAGAAGATTTGTGGGTATATGTCGGCCCCTACACCATCGACGGCGGCCGGGTGACGCTGTCCGGCCTGGGCACGATCACCGTGAAATCGCTCGACGGGGACGCCATTTCGTTTACGCTCGACACGGGCGGCGGCGGCGTGGAGATCGGCGCGGCCAAGGCGCAGGAGATGCCCGCCTCCGACAAGACCGACATGCTGTGCCGCACGTGGAAAGTGGTCGATTACGAAACCAGCGATCCGGATGATGACGACGAGGATGACACG
>JAITWC010000158.1 GCA_031285485.1 Alistipes sp. | reverse complement strand
TCCGTCGGTGCTTCCGGAGATGTCTACCTGACGTTCGACGACGGGCCGACGCCGGGGGTCACCGAATGGATACTCGACGAGTTGGCAAGGTGGGACGCGCGAGCAACGTTCTTCTGCCTCGGCCGCAACGTCGAGGCCCACCCCGGGCTGTACGCGCGGATCGTGGCGGGGGGACACCGGGTGGGCAACCACACGCACAACCACATGAAAGGCTGGGGATGCGGCGCCGCGATCTACGCCGCCGACGTCGACCGTGCCGCCGGGGTGACCGACAGCGACCTTTTCCGCCCGCCGTACGGAAGAACATCTCCGGCGAAGGCTTTCGGGAACATGAGCTACGCGCTGCCGCGGACGCTCGAACACCTCCGCGCGCGGGGGATGAAATCGCGCGCTATCGGGTCATGAAGATAATTGTAGGGGTCACGGGGGCCAGCGGGGCCGTCTACGCGCGCCGGGTTTTGGAGGACCTCGCCGCGCGGGAGGGCGCGGTGGAACGCATAGGGCTGATCGTCAGCCGCCGCGGTGGGGAGGTCGCGGCGTGGGAGGGGGTCGGGTTCCCGGACAACCCGTCGATCGTGCGTTTCGCGAACGACGACATGTTCGCCCCGCCCGCATCGGGCTCCGCCGGGTGGGACGCGATGGTGATCGTGCCCTGCTCGATGGGGTGTGTGGGGCGGATCGCGTCGGGCGTCTCGGGCGACCTCATCGCGCGCGCCGCCGACGTGACGCTCAAGGAGGGCCGGCGGCTGATCGTGGTGCCGCGCGAGACGCCCCTCAACCTGATCCACCTGCGCAACATGGTGGCCCTCGCCGAAGCCGGGGCCGTTGTGCTGCCCGCCTCGCCGTCGTTCTATTCGCACCCCGCCGACATCGACGCCCTGTGCGCCACCGTCACCGACCGCATCCTCGCCCGCCTCGGCCTTCCGCACGGCGGCTGCGTTTGGGGTGGCGGCGAACCCGCGGAGGCGGCGGCCGCCTCTCCCCCACCCTCCGTCCGTTGAATTTTCCGCGTATTTCGGTTGTTCCGCCCGTTGCACGCCCCGTTCCGGGGTGGGCGGCGCTGTGTTCGGTGGTTGCCACAAGAGTGGCAACTATGAAATCGCCCGGAATTGTGGTTGCCACCAAAGTGGCAACAGCAAAAACGCTCGGAATTGTGGTTGCCACCAAAGTGGCAACGGCAAAATCGCTCGGAATTGTGGTTGCCACCAAAGTGGCAAGGGCGAAATCGCTCGATTTGGTATCTGCCACAAGAGTGGCAACGGCGAAAACGCCCCGGCCGCTACCCGATCAAACCCTCGCGACGCAAAACCGACGCGATGTCGCCGTGGAGACGCCGGTAGAGCGGACAACCCTTGTAGAGTTCGTTGTACACCAGCGTGTCGCGCACACTCATCAGCGCGTTGCGGTAGTTGCTCACCTCGTTGGCGTAGGCCACACCGCGCTGCGCCGAGGCCTGGATCCTGTTGCCGGCCATCTGCCTGAGCTTGTCGCACACCGCGTTGAGCATCGGCATCACAACGTTGTCGAGCAGCGTGTGGCCGTGCATGAAGAGATATGTGTTGTCGGGCGTCACCTCGTGCGTGCAAACCACCGTCCGCATGAACCGCTCCACCTCGCCCTTCCGCTGCGGGTAGTGGCTTTCGAGCGAATGTACACGCCTCTGGACATTCCCCCGCAGCCATTCGAGCGTCGCGCGGCCGTTGTCCTGGACCTCAAGATAGTTGAGCCGCACGGTGTTCTTGAAGTCGACAAGCCTGAAAATGTGTTCGTCGCCCGCCTGCGCCGACCACACGTACCACGCGAAGGCGGGATAGACCGCGCGCGAGTACTCGCCCAGAAACCGCTCGAAGTCGAACACCCGGGTGTCGTTCTTGGTGGCCTTCGTGCAGACGTTGTGCAGCGCCGGCGCCCAGCACAGATAGTTCTCGGTGGCGTAGGCGTAGGTGTGGAACAGGTATTTCGCCTCCAGCACCCGGCGCGACTGGTGGGTGCCGCCGCCGAAAAGGTAGTCGAAGTCGCTGTCGACGCACAGCAGCAGCCCCGGCCCGCTCTCGGGTATCATATCCATCACCACCCGCTTGCCCTTGGCCAGATCGGGCCGCGGCGGAACGGAGATCTCGAAGATCACACGCTCGTTCTCGAACCCGTCGAAGATGCCCCGCCAGAAAGCCACGTCGTCGTAGCCCTCGACGTGCACCTCCACTAAGCGCTGCCCCTCGCGGGGCGCCATCCTCGAAGGCAACCACACCTCGTCCCTCTCCCTGAGTCTCTTCCCGCCCATCGTCAAACCGTGTGCATTCCTATGGTGTGGCGCATCCACCGTCCCTGGGCCCGGAGCACCTGTTCGATTATGTCGCGCACGCAGCCGCGGCCCCCGGCGTACTGCGAAACGTAGGCGCTCGCCCCGACGATCTCGTGCGCCGCGTCGGCCGGACAAACGGGGATCCCCACCATGCCCATCACCCCGAGGTCGGGAATGTCGTCGCCCATGTAGACGGTCGTGGCGAGATCGAGCCCCTCACTGTCCGCCAACCCGCGCAGCACGGCGCACTTGTCGCCCACGTTGGGGAAGAACCCGCTCACCTTCAGCTTCTCGAACCGGTCGCGCAGCAGCCGGCCCCTTCCGCCTGTGATGATGTATATGCGGTAGCCCTCCGAAATCGCATAGGTGACGGCGTAACCGTCGCGGGCGTAGTATGTGCGCAGGAAGTCGTCGTCGGGCAGCGGCACTATGCCCCCCTCGGTGAAAACCCCGTCGACGTCGAAGACGAAGGCCGACACCCGCGTCAGTTTCTCTTTGAAATTCTCCATATCCGATCGCTGATCTCTTTGTACATCGTGATTAGTTCGGGGTGGGTTTCGGCCAATATCTCCAGGTGCCGTGCCTGGATCGTTCGGTCGCCCCTTTGCGCGGCTCCGGTCTGGGCATCTTCCGGCGAGGGCATGTCGAGCGCCTTTGCGAATGTCTCGGCTACGATGGGCCTCAGTGCGTCGAACGTTTCGCCGGCATCGGAGGCTATCTGCCCGGCCAGCGACAGCATGGCGTTCGAGAAGTTGTTGGCGAACGCCCCGGCGAGGTGGATCCGCGCCCGCCTTTCCGACGACATCTCCGCCACGCTGTCGGATATCGTCCCGGCGGCCCGGCGCACGGTGGACAACGCATGCGGAGTGGCCCCCTCTATGAAAAACGGGGTACGGCGAAAATCCGCCTGCCGCCTGCCCCGCGTAAAACTCTGCAAAGGATACAACACCGCCCGGTGAACGATCCGCGACGAAATCCCCTCCAGCGGCACACAACCCGCGGTGTGGGCCACCACACTCCCCGCCGCGAACGGCAACGTCCCCGACACCTCGCCCACTGCGCCGTCGCTCACGGCCAAAACATAGAGGTCGGCCTCCGCCAACTCCTCCGGCGAGTGCGTCTTCCTCGCCCACTGCTGAACAAGCCACGCGTCGCCACCGACCCCGGCCTCGCCGAACTCCCGCGCAAGCCCCTCGGCCACAGATCCATTCCCAATTATGACTATTCGAAGCGTATGCATAAATAATTCGCTGCCGCCGTTGCGGCTCATATCAAGCCGGTAAGCAGAATGTTATCGTCCGAGCGGCTCACATCGCCCTTGACTTTCCGGTATGTCGAGTCGATGCGCGTCATCAGCGGCGAGGCGTGCAGGCGCGGCATCTCGGCGCCGTGACCCGTGACGGCGTTTATCACATCGAAGAAACGGATGGTGTGCGGATCGCGCGCCGGAGCCATCGAATCGGCCTTGCCCTGAGCGTCCGACTGCACGAACAGCAACATGCCGTCCTCCTCCAACTCGCCCGCAACGTCGCGAACCGTGCGCACCGGCACTCCCAGCTCGTCGGCCACCTCCTCGGGAGTCGACAGCCCGTCGCCGTTCACATATTTGCGGATAACTATCACCATTGTAGCGATCATGATCTTCACCCGGTTGTCATAGCTGAAATTCTTCGCCTCCCGCTCGACCACGAAGTCGTGGACGTTCTGCATCGCGAACGACAGTTCGCCTCCGAACAGAAGTATCTGCCAGCTCGCCTGCATCCATATTAAAAAGAGCGGTATCGCCGCGAAAGTCCCGTAAATCGCATTGTACGCACTCAGGTTACCCTGCAACCACACGTAACCCACCTGGAACAGGCTGAACCCGACCCCCGCCACGATCCCCGCCTTGAGTGCGTTGCGATACCCGACGGATGTGTTGGGCAGCACGAAATAGATGAGCGAGAACATCAGCACCACCAGCACCACTCCCGCGAAGGAGAACAGCAGTTCCGCCCCGAGGTTGCCCGTGAGCATCTCCACTCTCCGGCGGATCCCCACGAAAAGGCTGTTGGCGGCCAGCATGAGTATCGGCACGAAGATCATCAGCGCCATGTATGCCGAGAACCGCCGCGCGAACGAGCGCGAACGCTTCACCTCCCAGATGTTGTTGAACGCCCCCTCGACCTGACCGAACACCTGTATCACGGCCCAGATCAACACGAAGAACGCGCCCACCGCCATCACCCCGCCCCGGGTGCGCCCCAGCAGGTTGCCGATGAAGACCACCGTCTGGTCGACGAGCGGTTTGTAGTTCGGCAGCATGTCGTAGAGCAGCGTGTTGAAAGCGGCCTCGGAGCTGAATCCCTTGAAGATCGCGAATACGAGCGCGAGGATCGGCACGAGCGACATGACGGTGAAGAACGACAGCGCGGCCGACCGGATCACGGTGTCGTGTCGCCCGAACCCGCGCGCCGTGAAGATAATGACCCTCAACTGCCTCACGGCCCACCAACCGCGCCCCGACAGATCGTCCGGCCCCTTCTGCCAGACCCCCTGCCTCAAAAAATCCATGACACCGCCGATCATAACACGGCAAAGATATCAAAAAAACGGCTCCGACCTCCCGCGATTGCAAAAACATTGCGTCCGCGGTGGTTGCGACATTAGTCGCAAGTGCGTTTCCGATCGTTTTCACGGTTGCGACCGATGTCGCAGGCGGCAAACAGGCCGACGAACCGGCCGTGCACGCAAAACATGGCACCGCGACGGCCGCAATCGGGCCGAATATTTGCGATTCCGACAGCGTTGCACTAAATTTGCCGCCTATGGACCAGATATCAACAGATTTCAACAGCGCAATAACGGCCGGTTTGAATCCCGCACAGAGGGAGGCGGTCGTCAACTTCGAGGGCCCCTCGCTGATAGTCGCCGGAGCCGGCTCGGGCAAGACCCGCGTGCTCACATCGCGCATCGCGCACATGATATCGTCGGGCGTCGAACCGTGGCGGATCCTCGCCCTGACCTTCACCAACAAGGCCGCCGCCGAAATGCGCGAACGCATCGAGGCGATGACCGGCCGGCGCAGCCGTTACGTCCGCATGGGCACCTTCCACTCCATCTTTCTGCGCATCCTGCGCGCCGAGGCCGAAAGGATCGGCTACCCGCCGGCGTTCACCGTCTACGACAACACCGACAGCGTCAGCCTCGTGCGCTCGATCTGCAAGGAGATGGGCCTCGGCGACAGGGACAACGACAAGTACAAGCCGCGCAACGTGTTCTCCAAAATCTCGCGCCTCAAGAACGACCTCATCACCCCGGCGGTGTACGAGGCCGACCCCGCGTTCGCCGCCGACGACCGCAAAAGGGGCCAGCCGCAGTTCCTGGAGATATACCGGCGCTACACGGCGCGGTGCAGGGCGGGCGGGGCAATGGACTTCGACGACCTGCTGCTCAACATGGTGGCGCTGTTCAGGAACAACCCCGACGTGCTGGCGAAGTATCGGGAAATGTTCCGGTACATCCTCGTCGACGAGTATCAGGACACCAACCACGTCCAGTACACAATAGTCAAGGCCCTCGCCGCGCACCACGGCAACATCTGCGTAGTGGGCGATGACTCGCAGAGCATCTACTCGTTCCGCGGCGCGCGCATAGAGAACATACTCGGCTTCAGGCGCGACTTCCCCGGCGTGCGGGTCTACAAGCTCGAACAGAACTACCGTTCGACCCAGGTGATCGTCAACGCCGCCAACGCCGTGATAGCCCGCAACGCGTCGAGCCGCGAACTCAAAAAGGAGTGTTTCTCGGCCGGAGCGCAGGGCGAGCGAATAAAACTGCTGCGCGCCTACACCGACCGCGAGGAAGCCGAGATGGTCGCCTCCGAGATACGGCAGTTGGGCCGCGGCGGGGTGCCGTGGGCCGACATCGCGGTGCTGTACCGCGTGAACGCCCTTTCGCGCGGCATCGAAGAAGCTCTCAGGCGACGCGAAGTCCCCTATAAAATCTACCGCGGCCACTCGTTCTTCGACCGCAAAGAGATCAAAGACCTGTTGGGCTATCTGCGCCTGATGGTCAATCCTCTCGACGACGAGGCGTTCAGGCGGGTGGTGAACTATCCCGCCCGCGGCATCGGCGATGTGACGCTGGGGCGTCTGTCGGCGGCGGCTCGCGAGGGCGGGGTGTCGCTCTGGGCGGCGGCCTGTGCGAGCGACGACCGGAAGATACGTTCGTTCGTCGAGCTGGTCGGATCGCTGTCGCCGCTGCGTTCCGGGCTTTCGCTCTACGAGTTTGGCCGCGAGGTTGCCACGCGCACAGGCATCATCGGCGGTTACAAGGCCGACGGCAGCGCCGAGGCCGTATCCGCGCTCGAAAACATAGAGGAACTGCTCAACTCCATGGTCGCCGAAACCGACGCGGCAAACGAAGACGACCAGGCCGTGCCCCCGACACTGGAAGAGTGGCTAAGCAACGTCGCCCTTATGACCGACATGGACGATGACGGGCCTGAAGAACGCGATAAGGTGACGCTGATGACCGTCCATTCGGCAAAGGGCCTTGAGTTCAGCCACGTGTTTATCGTGGGGCTTGAAGAGGAGCTTTTCCCGTCGGTGAGGGATGGAGATTCGAGCGAGATAGAGGAGGAGCGGCGGCTGTTCTACGTGGCGCTGACGAGGGCACGGGAGCGGTCGTTCATGTCGATGGCGCAGATGCGGTTCATCCACGGGTCGATGGCGTTCCGTCGTCCCAGCCGGTTCGTTCGCGAGATCGACGCGCGGTTTCTGGAAGGTACGCTGTCGGACGACGCACCTGCGCAGGCAGCGACCGGAGGTTTCGGTCGCTCCGAAAAATCCCTTTGGGAGCACCGTAAACCCACAGCCCCACAGAAAGTCACCGCGGTGGCGCCGGATTCACGGTTCCGCAAGTTACCGCCTCTCACTCGCCCTTCGGCCGAGGGAACTCATCCTTTGCAAGGAGGGGGGGCAGCCGGAGCCGGAATGTCGGACGGGGTGGTAACCCCCGGAACCCGGGTGTCACACACCAAATTCGGCCCGGGAACCGTTAATAACTCGGAGCCGATGTCGGGCGGGGGTCCCGGAGACATGAAGATAACCGTAACCTTCGACAACCCGGCCCACGGCCAGAAAACGCTACTGAGCAAATTTGCAAAACTCGAAACGATATAAGGTGAATTCCTCATAGCGCATGGAAAAGGCATGACACAAAAACAGAGATACGAAGAAATAATAGGCTGGTTCACGGAAAACGTACCGGTGGCGGAAAGCGAACTGAGGTTCGAAAACCCGTGGCAACTGTTGGTGGCGGTGATCCTCTCCGCCCAATGCACCGACAAGCGGGTCAACATCACCACCCCCGCGCTGTTCGAACGTTTCCCCACTCCGCAAGCGATGGCCGAAGTCGAGGCCGGCGAGATTTACCCGTACATCAAAAGCATCTCCTATCCCAACAACAAAGCCCGCAACCTCGCCGCCTGCGCCCGCCGTCTCGTCGAGCAGCACAACGGCGAGATTCCCTCCGACCGCGAGGAACTCGTGAAACTTCCGGGAGTGGGACGCAAAACGGCCAACGTGATCGGTGCGGTGCTGTTCGACAAACCGGTGATGGCTGTCGACACCCACGTTTTCCGCGTCGCGCACCGCACTGGCCTCGCCCCGGAAACGGACAAAACCCCGCTCGCCGTCGAGCTCGTCCTCACCCGAAACATCCCCGCCCCGCTGATCCCCCGCGCCCACCACTGGCTAATCCTCCACGGCCGCTACGTCTGCACCGCCCGCAAACCCCACTGCAACGAGTGCGGCATTGCCCCGTGGTGCAAGAAAAGCGGAATGTGAGAAAAAAAAGATATATTTGCAAATCGTGAGAAGGTATTTACATAGTTTATTAGGGTTGGTCGCGATACTGACGGCGTGCAAGGACGACATGTACGACAACTCGCCCGACGAGCCGCTCAGACTCTCCGTCGAACAGATTCTCGTCAACTTCGATGAGCATAGTGTTACCATCGGGGTCACGGCGCGCGACGTTGGCTGGAGCGTCACCGGTGTCGAGCCGTGGTACACTGTCACTCCGACCTCGGGAGACAAGGGCATAAGTCAGGTCACGGTAACCTTAGCCTCCAATGATCCCGAAACGATCCCCGACGCCACCACCCGCACCGCCACGCTGACCTTCATCTCGGGCGGAGCACAAAAAAGCGTCTCGATAGAGCAGCTTGCCCTCGACCAGATTCCCCTGCCGCACGAGAACGAAGACGCCGCGGCCAACAAGGAAATATTCAAAGAGATCGAGGAGTGGTACTTCAACAGCGAACCCACGGAGGTTCCCGAAGACACAAACCAGTTCTACGACGACTTCTTCTTTAACTACCTGTCGCATCTAAAGCGCAACGAGGGGTGGGACGGCGGCACGTGGGCTATGGGCAACGACCGTTTCATCTACTCACGGGTGGAGCGCAACCCGGCCGGCACTGCGGCGGCAGCAGCGACAGCCTCCTCACCTCCTCCGAACCTCAACTATGGCATGGAGTTCGAGATGATTGACTTCAGCGGCATCTTCGCCGCCCGCATACTCTATGTCGAACCCGGCTCACCGGCGGCTACGGCTGGGCTGAAGCGCGGCGACTGGTTCCGCGAGGTCAACGACACACGGCTGGGCAACTGGACAAGTTCGACGATTGCCGGATTCGACTACCACTTCCAACCATACATCGACACCCTCGTTCACCCCGTGCCCGGTCATTCGTCGCGGCTGGGAATGCTCACTTTCCGCGCCGCAGGAGGGGGTCAATTGCTCGACGAGGGGATCGAGAGAACCGTCACCCCCTCCCTGCACGCAAACAACCCGCTGTTAGGCACTCCGCAGGTGATAGTCGCAGACCGATTGGAGGCGGCAGGAGGCGAGACGACCTACACCGGCTACCTTACATGGAACAACTTCGACCCGCGATGGAGAAACCTGCTCGTACAGACTTTTCGCGACAGGTTCGCAGGCCGACCCGAGGGCGAGGATCTCGAAAACGTCATTCTTGACCTAAGATACAACAAGCACGGGTCGGTGGAGATGGCCGAACTGATGGGCAGTCTGCTCGTGGGCAACGTCGAGGGCGTGGCTGGCAAGACTTTTGCTGAGTATACTTTCAACAACAGCACCTACAACCGCACTGTCACGTTCGAGGCCCACCCCGACGGCATCGCGCCGAAGACGGTGTTCATCCTCACATCGAGGCACACCGCCGGGGCCGCCGAACTGCTTATAAACGCGCTGAGGGGTCTCGAAGACGGGGAGGGCAACAACATTATAAACCTCGTTGTCATCGGCGAGGTAACCCAGGGCCTTGCCGGGGGAATGGTGAAACGCACTGTGCCCGACCGGGAAGACCCCACCCGCGAGTACTCGGCGTGGATACTCTCTTTCCGGTGCAAGAACGACGTGGGCGAGGGCGATTACGTCTGGGGGCTGGTGCCCAACAGCGAGGTGAACGAATTGGAACGAGGCGACAACATGAAGTGGCTCTCCACGTGGGAGTGGAAGGGCGTCACGGGAAGCACCGAAGACCCGCTCCTGAAACGCGCCATGGACATCGTGATTGGGCGGCAACTCATGCCGACGGGCGTAGTGGGCAACGCAGCCAAACGTAGCCGCACGGGCTATCCGCGCGAGTTCTGTTTCCCGACCGACATGACGATGGATGTGAATTAAGTTCC
>JAITWC010000146.1 GCA_031285485.1 Alistipes sp. | reverse complement strand
AAGCCCTTTTGGAGCTTACGCACTTTCCAGGCGCGCACCTTCAGCCACTCGGTCATTTCTCCTTAAATGTCAATCTGTTATACCCCTCGTCTGCACCGTCCCGCTCATGACGAACGGCCCGGTTTGAGATGAATGGATTCGCGAATATAGGAAGAATAATTTATTCAGGCAAAAATTATTGCAAAATTTAGAGTCATTTTAATAATTGAAGGGGCGCGTGCGCGGGGATTGGGCGCGGATGGAGCGGGTGGAGCGGGTGGTGGTGTATGACAGGCTGAGGCCCAGAATGTGCATCAGCTTTGTGAAGGCAGCCTCCGGGGTCATGTCGGCGCCGCTGGTTATTCCCACTTTCGTCAGGCGCACACCCGACTCGTAGATGGGGTGCACTCCGCCTGATATACATTGCGTGACGTTGACTATAACTATTCCGCGGGCGTTCGCACGCGCGAAGACGTCGAAAAACAGGGGGGGTGTGGAGATGTTGCCCGCTCCGTAGGTCTCCATTACGAATGCTTACGTTCCGCCTGTGTAGATCATCAGTATTCTTGCAGCCAATTTTCAATTTGAAAAAACGCCCGAGATTTCCAGGCGTTTTTTTAAAATTGAAAATTAGTTGTGCAATGATCCGGATTGCTTCGTTGCCTTCGGCTCCCCGCAATGACGCGGTCAATATTTCATTTCGGCCATACGAATGTAGCTTTCGTAGCGCCACTTGGCGTTGGCTTGGGCAGCGTTGAACAGTTCCTCGGCTTCGGTGGGGTAGGCCTTGGCAAGTGCAGAGTAGCGCACCTCCTTATCGAGGAACGGGCGGAACTGTGTCCAGTCAGGCTCTTTGGAATCCATCACGAACGGGTTCTGGCCGACATCGGCGAGACGGGGGTCGTAGTGCCACAGGTGCCAGTAACCGCTCTCGACAGCCTGCTTGCCGACGGTCGGGGTGCGGGTCATGCCGCCTTTGATGCCGTGGTTGATACAGGGCGAGTAGGCGATGATGATTGAGGGGCCTGGATAGCTTTCTGCCTCTTTCAAGACCTTGAGAAACTGGTTCTGGTTGGCACCGATGCTTACTTGGGCCACGTAGACGTAGCCGTAGGTCATGGCTATGGCACCGAGGTCTTTCTTGCGCACACGCTTGCCGCTCGATGCGAATTTGGCTATCGCGCCGACCGGAGTGGCTTTCGAGCTTTGGCCGCCGGTGTTGGAGTAGACTTCAGTGTCGAGCACGAGGATGTTGACGTCGAGGCCGCTGGCGATCACATGGTCGAGTCCGCCGAAGCCGATGTCGTAGGCCCAGCCGTCGCCGCCTATGATCCATTGGCTCTTGCGGGCCATGAACTTCTTGAGGCTCAGTATCTCCTTGCAGGTGTCGCATCCGCAGGCCTCCATCATCGGGACGAGTCGGTCGGTAATCTCACGGCTGGCGAGGCGGTCGTCGCGTTTGTCGATCCACTCCTGCATTACGGCTTTCAGTTCGGTCGTGCAGCACGAGCAGTTGGCGATTGCATGCTGCATCTTCTCCTGAATCTTGTCGCGGAGTTTTTCCGTGGCGACCTGCATGCCGAGGCCGAACTCGGCGTTGTCCTCGAACAGCGAGTTGCCCCAGGCCGGGCCGAAGCCGCGCTTGTTGACGCAGTATGGTGTCGACGGCGCGCTGCCCGAATAAATAGACGAGCAACCGGTGGCGTTGGCGATGATCATGCTATCGCCGAAAAGTTGCGTGACGGCCTTAACGTAAGGAGTCTCGCCGCAACCCGCGCAGGCGCCGCTGAACTCGAAGAGGGGTTGGGCAAACTGGCTGTTTTTGACGTTCTTCGTGACGTCCACAACGTCCTTGTAGCCCACCGTGTGGTGCATGTATTCCCAGCGTGCCTCCTCGGCCTTCTGGGTGGCGAGGGGTTGCATTTCGAGCGCCTTGGTCTTGGCCGGGCAGACATCCATGCAGTTGCCGCAGCCGGTGCAGTCGAGCGGGGAGACCTGGATGCGGAATTTGTATTCCTTTGTTTCCGCGAGACCGGTCTTAAATGAGGTACCTTCCGGCGCGTTGGCAACCTCCTGCTCCGTTGCGAGGAACGGGCGGATCGCGGCGTGGGGGCAGACATACGAGCACTGGTTGCACTGGATGCAGTTGTCGGGGATCCATTTGGGAACGTTGACCGCTATGCCGCGCTTTTCGTAGGCGGAGGTTCCGTTGTCCCAGGTGCCGTCTTCTCTTCCGAGGAATGCGCTTACCGGGAGGTCGTCGCCTTTGAGGTTGTTGACCGGCTCGACGACGTTAGTCACGAAGGCGGGTTTGGCACTCCTGGCTCCGGCGTTGCAACAGCAACCGGCTGCCTTGGCGGGAGTTGCGGTCGCCCAGTCGGCGGGGATTTCGACCTTGATGGCGGCGTCGCCACCGGCGTCTACCGCGGCGTTGTTCATTGCCACGATCTGGTCGCCCTTCATGCCGTAGGACTTCTTGATGGCTTTCTTCATCTCCTCGACCGCCGTGTCGTAGGGGATTACGCCGGATATTTTGAAGAAGGCGCTCTGCATGATGGTGTTCGTGCGGTTGCCGAGGCCCAACTCGGCGGCTATCTTGGTGGCGTTGATGATGTAGAAGTTGATGTCGTTCTTCGCCATGTATGCCTTCATTCCGGCGGGGAGTTCGGCGGCGATCTCGTCGGGGCCCGCAAGGGTGTTGAGCAGGAACGAGCCGCCTTTCGTGAGGCCCTTCAGAACGTCGTACTTGTGGACATAGCTCGGCACGTGGCAGGCTACGAAGTTGGGAGTCGTCACGAGGTAGGGCGAGCGGATGGGCTCGTCGCCGAAACGGAGATGCGACGCCGTGTAGCCGCCAGACTTCTTGCTGTCGTAGGCAAAGTAGGCCTGGCAATATTTGTCGGTCGTGTCGCCTATGATCTTGATCGAGTTTTTGTTCGCGCCCACCGTGCCGTCGGCTCCGAGGCCGAAGAATACTCCCTCAAAGGTTCCTTTGCGTTCGAGGTCGACGGGTGCACCCACTTCGAGCGAAAGGTGGGTGACGTCGTCGACGATGCCGAGGGTGAAACCGTCGCGCGGAGAGGCCGCCGCGAGGTTGTCGTACACCGCCACCATGTGGGCCGGGGTGGTGTCCTTGCTCGCCAGACCATAGCGGCCGCAGATTATTGCAGGGGTGTCGGCCTTGCCGCGGAACATGTCCTGCACGTCGAGCATGAGGGGCTCGGCGCTGGCTCCGAATTCGCGGGTGCGGTCGAGGACGCAAACCCTCTTGACGCTGGCGGGCAAAGCCTCGAAGAAATACTTCGCCGAGAAGGGGCGGTAGAGATGCACCGTCATGGCGCCCACTTTGCGGCCCTTGGCGGTGAGGTAATCTACCGTTTCCTTAAGGGTGTCGGAGATGGAGCCCATCGCGATGATGACGTCCGTCGCGTCGGGCGCTCCGTAGTATGTGAAAGGTGCGTATTTGCGGCCGGTGATCTTGCTGATCTCGGCCATGTATTTCGCCACGATGTCGGGCACGGCGTCCCAAAATTTGTTGCCCGCCTCCTTGCTTTGGAAATAGATGTCGGAGTTTTGGGCTGTTCCCCGGCTGACGGGGCTTTCGGGGTTGAGGGCGCGACCGCGGAAACCGGCGAGGGCTTTTTGGTCGATGAGCGGGGCGAGGTCGTCGTTGCTGAGCGCCTCGACCTTTTGTATTTCGTGCGAGGTGCGGAAGCCGTCGAAGTAGTGGAGGAACGGCACGCGGCTTTCGAGTGCGGCGAGGTGCGCCACACCCGCGAGGTCCATCACCTCCTGCACGCTCGACGTGGCGAGCATCGCGAAACCGGTCTGGCGGGTGGCCATCACGTCCTGGTGGTCGCCGAATATCGAGAGCGACGAGGCGGCCAGAGCGCGCGCCGAGACGTGGAACACGCCGGGGAGCAGCTCGCCCGCTATTTTATACATGTTGGGGATCATGAGGAGCAGCCCCTGCGAGGCGGTGAAAGTGGTGGTGAGCGCGCCCGTCTGCAACGAGCCGTGCAGGGCACCGGCGGCACCGGCCTCGCTCTGCATCTCGACAACCTTGACCGTTTCGCCGAATATGTTCCTGCGTCCCGCCGCCGACCATTCGTCGACGTACTCGGCCATCGTGGACGAGGGGGTTATGGGGTAGATCGCCGCCACCTCGCTGAACATGTAGGCGATGTGGGCCGCGGCGTAGTTGCCGTCGCAGGTTACAAATTTTTTGTTCTCTTTTTTCATTGTATTTCAGTATTTTGTATGATTCGGCTGACGAACTGCCCCGGGCAGTGTGCCCGCAAAAATAATCAATTCATGGTGCATTCCCGACAATTTGAGTTACTTTTGCCCGTTCTTAATAATTTAATAATATATAGTATGGCCCCTGCTCCCAAACCCGCCCTTTCCGTTGCCCCGAGAGTCGATGTGGTCGACGCGCTGAGGGGTGTGGCCGTGATCGGAATCCTGTTGCTGCACAGCGTGGAGCACTTCAACTATTATCGTTTCCCCGAAGACGCGGCGGGCCCGTTGCTCGGTTTTTTCGACCGCGCGGCCTGGGATTCGCTGTTCTTCACCTTTTCGGGGAAGGCTTACGCGATCTTCTCGCTGCTGTTCGGCTACACTTTCCACCTTCAGTACGAGCGTGCGCGGCGCGAGGGGCGCGATTTCCGCCTGAGATTCGTGTGGCGGATGGTGGTGCTGCTGGGTTTCGGTTGTGTGAACGCGGCATTCTTCCCGGGCGAGGTGTTGGTGATGTTTTCCCTGGTGGGGCTGGTTTTGCCGCTGGTTGCGCGTCTCTCCGACCGTTGGGTTCTCGTCATCGCGGTTTTCGGGCTTTTGGGGCCCGACTTCGTGGTGCGCACGGCGCTGGCGATGGCGGGCGTCGAGGTTTCGACCGAGGGTTTCGTGCCGTGGTGGCGGGCCGCGATGGATGTGCTCGGCGGTGGGGATTTCTGGGCCTCGGCATGGTCTAACCTCACCGACGGACAGGTGTACAGCCTGATGTGGGCGCGCGATTACGGTCGCATGTTGCAGGCTCCGGCGCTTATGATGGCGGGCATGCTCATCGGGCGTCGGGGGCTGTTTGCCGACGGCGGGGCGAACGTCCGTTTCTGGCTGAAGGCGGCGCTGGCGGGACTGTTGTGTTTCTTCCCGCTGAGGGGGTTCGCGGAGATGATCCCCGAGTGGATCGGCGACGGGGGAGTGGCCGACAATCTGGGGCAGCTCGTGGGGCAGTGGCACAAGCTGGCGTTCATGGTTTTCATGACGGGCATGGTGGTGGTGCTGTTCCACCGCACGCGGATGCGGGGTGTGCTGATGCGTCTGGCCTCGCCTCTGGGGCGGATGAGCCTGACGATGTACGTGTCGCAGTCGCTGCTGGGCAGCTTTGTGTTCTTTCCGTGGGGGCTTGGGCTGGGCGAGCGTCTCGGCTCGACCGCCTCGGTGGGCGTCGCGGTCGCGATGTTCGCGGTTGTGTACACTTTCGCGGCGCTGTGGCTGCGTCGGCACAGGCAGGGGCCGCTGGAGTGGCTCTGGCGCAGGGCCACCTGGCTGTTTTGAGCCTCCGGCGGACGCTCCGCAGCCCGACGGAGGCTTGAAAAAAGCTCCGGGAAGCCTCCGCCCGCGGGCGAAGGCCCCAAAAAAGTTCGGGGAAGGTTTCGCCCACGGGCGGAGGCCCCCAACAAGTTCGGGGAAGGTTTCGCCCGCGGGCGGAGGCCCCAAAAAGTTCCGGGGAAGGCTCCGCCCACGGGCGAAGGCCTCAAAAAAGTTCGGGGAAGGCTTCGCCCGCGGGCGGAGGCCCCGAAAAGTCGAGGATCCGCCGTTGGCGGTTAACAATACCTTAACATTGAATGATCACATATCGGAAACAAACTTTGAGTAACGGCCTGCGGGTGGTGGTGCACCGCGCGGAGGGCGGGGCGATGGCGGCGGTCAACGTGCTCTACGGCGTTGGGGCGCGCAACGAAAACCCGGCGCGGACGGGGTTCGCCCACCTTTTCGAGCATCTGATGTTTCGCGGGACGCGGGCCGTGCCCGATTTCGACACCCCGCTGCACCGTGCGTGCGCCGAGAACAACGCGTTCACCAACAACGACTACACCGACTACTACATCACCCTGCCCAAGGAGAATCTCGCCACCGCGCTGTGGCTCGAAGCCGACCGGATGGGCGGGCTCGACATCACGCCGGCCAAGCTTGAGGCCGAGAAGCGCGTGGTGGTGGAGGAGTTCAACCAGCGCTATCTCAACCAGCCCTACGGCGACGTGTGGATGCTCGTGCGGGAGATGGCCTACAAAATCCATCCTTACAGGTGGCAGACCATCGGCGCGTCGCCCGACCACATCACGGGGGCGACCCCGGACGAGGTGCGGGCCTTCTACGCGCGCTACTACAACCCGGCGAACGCCGTCCTTTCGATCGCGGCCGACCTGGAGCCGGAGCGGATGCTGGCGATGGCCGCCGAGTGGTTCGGCGATGTGGCCGCGGGCGTTCCGCCCCTCGACGACATCCCCGCGGAGCCGCCGCCTTCGGCCGCGCGGCGCCTCGAAGTCGAGAGGGACGTTCCCGCCACTCTGATCACCGTGGCGTTCCCGATGGGAGGGCGGATCTCCGACAACTGCTACGCCTGCGATATCCTGTCGGACGTGTTGGCCGGGGGATCCTCGGCGCGCATGTACGAGAGCCTGGTGAGGGAGCGGCGGCTGTTCTCGTCGGTGAACGCCTGCATCACCGGCGATCTCGACCCCGGACTGTTCGCGGTGACGGGGTATCTGCTGCCCGAAACCTCCGTCGAGGCGGGCGAACAGGCGCTGTGGAGCGAGCTGCGGCGGCTGTGCGACGAACCGGTCGGGGAATATGAACTGGAGAAGGTCAGAAATAAATTCGAGGCCGAGACGATATTCGGGGAACTCAACGTGATGAACAAGGCGATGAACCTCGGGTTCTACGAGATGCTGGGCGACCTGCCGCTCGTCAACCGCGAAGTCGGGATTTACCGTTCGTTCGACGCCGCCCGCCTCGTCGAAGAGGCGCGCGCCACCTTTGTTCCCGAACGTTCGTCGACGCTTATATATGATAAGGTATGAAGAGACAACCTGAAATAGTGGTACCGAAGAGCGTGGCTCTGCCGGCGGTCGAGGCGCTGACATTGCCGAACGGGCTGCCCGTGCATCTGGTCCGCACGCCGGGGCAGGAGGTCGCCCGCGTGTCGCTGGTGTGGGCCGCCGGGTCGGCTGTGCAGTCGCAGCCTTTTGTGGCGTCGTCGACGCTGAATTTGTTGGCCGAGGGGAGCGAGGCCCTGACCGCGCACGAGATCGCCGAGCGGTTGGATTTTGTGGGGTCGTATTTCGATGTGTCGATCGACCGCGACTTTGCCGTGGCCACTTTTTGCAGTCTGGGGAAGTTCTTCGGGCCGACGCTGGAGATGATGGGCGAGATTGTGCTCCGGCCCGCTTTCCCGGAGGACGAGGTGGCCCTGTACGCGCGCAAACGGATGGAGCGGCTGGCGATGGAGCGGTCGAAGCCTGCCGTGAAGGCTCGGGAGCTGTTCTCCGCGGCGCTTTTCGGCGACTCGCATCCTTACGGGATATCTTCGCCCGAGAGTGAGTATCTGAAGCTGCGGCGGGAGGATGTCCGTGCGTTTTTCGAGCGGTTCTACGGCGCCGGGAACTGCTTTGCCGTCTGCTCGCTCGGCGACGACGCCGGGCAGCGGGAGGCGCTGCTGGAGTTGCTTGCACAGGTTCCGCGCAGCCGACCCATCACCGATAGCCCGTCGCTAATAACTCCCCGGAGCGATCCGCGGCGGGTTTTGGAGATTCCCGGGGCGGTGCAGTCGGCCGTGCGGGCGGGGCGGCTGCTCTTTCCGCGGGGACACGAAGACTTCGTGGGGATGCAGGTCGTGGCCACTATTCTCGGGGGATATTTCGGGTCGCGGCTTATCCAGAACCTGCGCGAGGAGCGGGGATATACCTACGGTGTGATGGCGGCGATGGTGAATCTGCGCGCCGCGGGCTATCTGGCCATTGCCACCGAGGTGGCGGCCGAAGCTACGGGGGATGCCGTGGAACAGATCTTTGCCGAGATGGAGCGGCTCAAACGCGAACTTGTGGCGGAGGATGAGTTGGAGAATGTGCGTCGGTCGATGCTGGGCGAGGTTATGAGGATCCTCGACGGCCCTTTTGGGATCGTCGACGTGGTGATCGAGAATATTCAGGTGTCGGGGGCTGCCGGAGGCGCAGATGGTGTCGGGGGCGGTTGGAATGCGCACTGCGGGTGTAGTGCCCGTGACTATATCAATGATTTTATCCGGCAGATCGAGGCCACGACCCCGGAGCGGGTTCGGGATTTGGCCCGGAAGTATCTTGACCGGGCGGCCTTTACGGCGGTTATTGTCGGGAAGGAATAAATAGAAGGGGTCGGATTTTTTCCGGCCCCTTCTATTTATTGCGTGGCTGAATCCGCCGTCGGCGTTCCGGCTTAATAGCCGAAAATATCCTCCTGGGTTACTTTGCGAATGGGGCCGAGGGTGCGGAGGTAGTCCTGGTCGAGATCGGCTGAGCGGCCGAGGATCGCGAAAGTGTAGGGACGGCCCGCAACCCACTTCTGCTGGAACGCCTTCACGTCGTCGAAGGTCATCGACGGAACCTGCTCCCAGATCGTGCGGCGGCGGTCGTAGTCCAGACCCATGTCCTGAGCGGAGAGATAGTAGCCGATGACGCTCGACTTGATGATGCGCTGGGTGCGCATGTCGGTGATGATCGACTCCTTGGCGAGTTGGAACGCGGCCTCGCTCTCGGGCATGTTGTTGATGATATCGTCGAAGGCCGAGGCGGCGTCCACCAGCTTGTCGTTCTGGGTGGCGATGAATGCCATGTAGTAATATGGACGGTCGAGACGCGATGGACGTTGCAACGAGGCCGAGGCCGAATAGGCCAGCCCGCGCGCCTCTCTCATCTCCTGGAACACGATGGCGTTCATGCCGCCGCCGAAGTAGGCGTTGTAGAGCGTCAGGGGCGGGTCGATGGCCGGATCGTAGGCTCCGTCGCCACGGTTGCTGTACTGGATGTAGTAGATCTGTGCTGCGTCGTACTCGGCCAGCACCACGCTGTTGGACGGGGTCTCCATGTACGGATGTTTCACCGTTTCGGCGGGTGCGGCAAGGGTCGCTGGCACGTTGTGGTGGGCCTCTATGTCGGCCAGCAGGCCGACGTGGTCTTTGGCGCCGTAGTAGATTATGCGGTGCCGGAGTCCCATCAAGGCACGGATCTTGCCCAGCAACTCCTCGGAGGTGAGGGCGTTCAGTTCGGCGTCGGAGAGTGTGATGGCGTCGATGAACTCGGGGCCGCGTATGGCGTAGTTTTGCAGCGCGCCGAAGTTGCGGCTCTGGTTGAGTTTGGCGTCGGCGCGGCTCTTTATCATGTCGGCCTTGAGGCCGGCGAGGATCTGCTCGTCGGGTACCGCGCCGGCGATCAGCTTTTCGGTCAGCTCCATTGCGCGGGCCATGTTCTCGCCCAAGCCCGAGATAGTGACGTAGGAGCGGTCTTCGCTCGAATTGATGCCCCACGAGCAGGCGATGTTGTAGAACTCGGCGGCGAACTCCTCGGCCGTCATGTCGGCCGTGCCCAGATACGACAGGTAGCTGGAGGCGAGCGCCAGGGCGGGGTCGTTGTTGACACCCGTCTCGTACATGTACTGGAGAGTGAAAATGTCGGTCGTCTCGTTCTTTTTGTACAGCACCTCGATGTCGCTCTTGGCCTTGAGGATGTCGAGATCGCGCTCGAAATCGACCCACACCGGTTCGATCGGCGTGACGGGCGTGTTCTGGATCTCGGCCAGGAACACGCTCATCGTGTCGCGGTTGGTCTGGATGGGGGTGATGGGGGGCTTGGGCATCTTCAGCTCGTTGGGGTCCTTGCCCTCGCGCTTGTAAATGACGGCGCAGTTCTCGGGCCGGAACTTGGAGTTGGCGAAAGCCATGATCTCCTGTTTGGTGACACGGCCGATGCGGTCGAGTTCGTTAACCATCCGTTCCCACGGCACGTCGTTAATGAACGACGACACGAAGGCGTCGGCGCGGCCGTAGTTACTGTCGAGGTAGCTCATCTCCTGGGCCTTGTAGTTGTTGATGGTGGCGGCTATGAGGGCGTCGTCGAAATCACCCGCCTTAAGTTTTTCCATCTCGGCCATCATCAGGTCTTTCACCTCGTCGAGCGTCTGGCCAGCCTTGGGGCGGCCCTGCATGACCAGCATGCCGTGGTCGGCCATCGGACTGAACGACGAGTAGGCGCTGAGTACTTTCTGCTGCTGGATCAGATCGAGGTCGAACAGGCCCGCCGTGCCGTTGTAGAGGATGCGTCCGAGGATGCTCATCACGTCGGTGTCGGTGGAGTTGGCGCCGCCGACCCTCCAGGCGACCGTGACGTTCTCGGCGTCGAGGCCGATCACTTCGCGAACTATCGGGGCGTCGATCTGGGGCAGGGGAGTGGCGGCAACGACGGGAATGTCGTTGTTGGGTTGGAGGCCGCCGAACCACTTGTCGATGATGACTATGGTGGTGTCGGGATCGAAGTCACCGCTCATGCACACCGCCATGTTGTTGGGCACGTACCAGTCGGCGTGGTACTGCCTGACGTTTGTTATCGAGGGATTTTTTAGGTGCTCCTGGCTGCCGAGTATCGTTTGGGTGCCGTAGGGGTGGGTGGGGAAGAGTGCGCCGAGCATCTGCTCGCTGACCTTGCGGGAGTCCTGGGTGAGCGACATGTTTTTCTCCTCGTAGATCGTTTCGAGTTCGGTGTGGAAGCCGCGGATCACCGGATTGGAGAAACGGTCGGCCTGTATCCTCGCCCAGTTTTCGATCTGGTTCGCCGGGATGTCCTCGGTGTAGACCGTCATGTCGTAGCCCGTGTAGGCGTTGGTGCCATTGGCGCCGATGGCGGTCATCAGCTTGTCGTACTCGTTGGGGATGGCTATGCCCGAGGCGATGTAGCTTATCGAGTCGATCTGTCGGTAGATAGCCGCGCGCTCGGCTTCGTCGTCGCTCACGCGGTACATCTCGAAGAGGCGTTCCACCTCGTCGAGCATCGGTTTTTCGGCCTCGTAGTCGATTGTACCGTAGCCGGGAGTGCCCTTGAACATCAGATGCTCGAAGTAGTGGGCCATGCCGGTCGTTTCGGCGGGGTCGTTCTTGCCGCCGACCTTCACGGCGATGTAGGTCTGGATGCGTGGGGTCTCGTGGTTGGGGGCAAGGTAGACCTTCAGGCCATTGGTGAGTGTGTAGATACGGGCGCCGGTGGGATCGCCTGGCACGGTCTCGTAGTTGTAGCGCGGGCCGCAGGAGGTGGCTGCCATTATGACTATGGCGAGCGTTCCGAGGATGGTGGCGAGTTTTTTCATTGGAGTATGTGGTTTAAGAGTTTTCAGCAAATGTCGCGTTTTTTTTTGAATATGTAAGGGGGGGGGGGGGGCGGTAATTTCGGGTCGGGAGTTAGCGGATCAGGTCGGCGACGATGTACCAGATGAGCAGGCCCGAGGTTATCAGTTTGATACCGACGCCGCAGATGAAGGCGAAGAAAGCGCCGGTGGCTACTCTAAGTGCAACGCGGCCCTCGCTGCGGTTACCCACAACCTCGCCGATGTAAGCACCCGCGAACGGGCCGAGCACAAGGCCCCAGGGGCCGAAGAACATCCCCACGACCATGCCGATCGCTGTGCCCCATGTCGCCGCACGGGAACCGCCGAATTTCTTTGTCATCGCCACCGGCAGCAGGTTGTCGGCGAGGGTTACGATCGCCACTATACCGAGCCAGAGCCACAGGAACCATCCGGGGCGGTCGTAATAGTCGGTGAATGAGAGCACCAGCAGACCAACCCAGCCGACCGGGGGGCCGGGGAGGGCGGGGATTATTGAGCCGGCGAGACCTATGATGGCGGCGAGTATGGCGAGTATGGCTAAAAAAGTGTCCATATTGAGTTTCCCAGTTAAAATCCGAATAAATCGTATGGTTTATTTTCGTTTAAAATTTTTTGTTACCGATACTGTCCGTATGGCTCAAAAACTCGATAAAAATCCGTCTACCGTAAGGATCGTTTCCCTGTCACGCGACGCCGTTGACATATCCCGTTCCGCGTTTGGTGGTTGCCTCCAAAGTCTTGAGCTGTTCAACACTATTTATGAGGGACAAATCACCCAAACCGTTCCAGCCGACAGCAACAATCTTCCTCTCTGCAAACCGGTCGAAAAGGTAGTTGTTCCTTCCAGCCCTGATCATATACATTCTACCCATGGCAAATGAATTTTATGACATTCTGTTTTTGTAATCTTCGTAGCCGAACTCGCGAACTATTTCGAAACGGCCGTCCTCCCGCACGATCGCGATGCCCGGATGCTTCACACCGTTGAACATCGTGGTTTTGACCATCGTGTAGTGGATCATATCCTCGAAGACCACGCGGTCGCCCACTCGCAGTTTGCGCGGGTCGCCGTACTCGTCCGTGAACGTCCAGTCGCCCATCCGGTCGCCCGCAAGACAGCTGCAACCGCCCATGCGCCAGCCGCGCTCTCCATCGCGGGTGTCGTGCGCGCCGACGATCGCGGGTTTGTAGGGCATTTCGAGGCAGTCGGGCATGTGGCACGCGAACGACACGTCGAGCATCGCCGTGCGTACACCGCCGCTCTCTACGATATCCTCGACCGTCGATACCAAAACCCCCGTGCGCCACGTGAACGCGCTCCCCGGTTCGAGTATCACGCGCAGGTGCGGGTAACGCGCCCTGAAATCCTTTATGGTTCGGATGAGCAGCTCCACATCGTACCCTTCGCGCGTCATCAGATGACCGCCGCCGAAGTTCACCCACCTCAAGCCGGGCACAAGGTTGCCGAACCGCTTCCCGAAAGCTTCAAGCGTGCGGGCCGAATCGTCCGCGCCGCTCTCGCACAACACGTGGAAGTGCAGCCCCTCGACCCCTTCCGGATGCCGTTCGAGCCGCTCGATCCCCAACCGCGAACCCGGCAGTGCGGGGTTGTAAAGGTCTGTCTCGACGGGCGACCAGCCCGGGTTCACGCGCAACCCGCAGGATATCCCCCGCAACAGTGCCCGCGCCCCGAACCGCTCGAACTGCGCCACAGAATTGAAAGTAATGTGGGAGCTGTGCCGCGTGATGCCATCGAAATCCCGTTCGGTGTAGACGGGAGCGTAGGTATGCGCCGGGGAGCCGTACTCCTCGGCCACGAGCCTCGCCTCGTTCAGCGAGCTTGCCGTCGCGCCGTCGCTGTGGCGCGCGAGTTCGGGAAAGATGCTCCACATTGCGCACGCCTTGAGCGCGACGATGATCTCCGCCCCGCTCTCGCGCCGCACCCGGTCGACGACGGCGAGGTTTCGCCGCAAAGCCGCCTCGTCGAGCACGAAACATGGGGAGGGGATCTTTGTGTAGTCCATGCGGCAAAAGTAGGCAAATTCCCCGAACAAAAAAAGGTGGCGAAGGCGTCGATCTGCGTCCCGGCCCTGGCCGCCGATGCCGCCGGAAGTTCCCCGACGAGCGCCGACACGTCGGTGATGAACTGAAAATGCTCGTTGTGCCCCCACGACGGAACAAAAAAGGCCGTGAATGTGCCGTCGTTCCCCCACGACGGAGCAAGAAAGGTCGTGAATGTGCCGTCGTTCCCCCACGACGGACCAAAAAAGGTCGTGAATGTGCCGTCGTTGCCCGACGACAGAACAAAAAAGGCCGTGAATGTGCCGTCGTTCCCGCACGACGGGGCAAAAAAGGCCGTGAAAGTGGCGTCGTTGCCGAGCGACGGGACAAAAACCCCCTTCGCGGTCGCGTCGCGGCGGGCACGCCCCTAATTCATCTTCATCTTCACCGCGACGGGATTGTGGTCGGAGTTGTCGAACGAGGGCGACGAGTACCACACGCACGTCATGGCGGGCGAGTGCAGCATGTAGTCGATGCGCAGCAGGTCGAAAAAACCGCGGTAGGTGTGTCCGTAACCCCGGCCGGCCTCGCGGAACGAATCTTTCAGCCCGCGCGATATGCGGCGGTAGGCCCACGACACGGGGGTGTCGTTGAAGTCGCCGCAAACCACCACCGGATAGGGCGACGCGGCGATGCGGGCGGCCAGAGAGTCGGCCTGCGCCGAGCGGATGATGTAGTTGCGTGTCAGACGGCCCACCATTCCGCGCACCCGCGAGAGATTGTCGTCGCCCGCGAATTCCATGTCCACGATGTACCGTTCGTCGGAGGCTTTGATGGCGGTGGTTTGCAGGTGGGCGTTGAACACCCTCACCGTGTCGCGCCTCACGGCTATGTCCGCCCACAGGATGGAATTGTTCGTTCCCTCGAAGTCCATGTGGCCCGAACCGGCTATCGGGAATTTGCTGTAAATGGCGTTGCCCCAGCCGTGGTTCGGACTGCCGCCCGCGATGTTGTAGCGTTTGCGGCTGTAATTATACAACGGCAGCGACTCCTCGAACCGGCTCGCCGGACGCTCGGGCGTCGAGGCGAACTCCTGAAGGCAAAGAATGTCGGGCCGCAGCGAGTCGACCACCCCCACCACGTCGTCCATCGACGAACGCAGCGACGATCCAGCCCCCGGACGCAGCATGCCCCGCACGTTGTAGGTCACCACGCTCACCAGCGAACGGTCCGCCGAGTAATCCGTGTGGTCTTGCGTGAGTTGGGGCCGGAAAAAAAGCGTCACGCCACACAGCCCGGCCACCGTCACCGCCAGAGGGATGTACGCACCCCGCCGCCAACGGATCACCCAGTAGAGCAGGCACACCAGGTTGGCCGCGTAGATTACCGGCGCGAAGAGTCCCGCCGCCGACATGAAGCCGTAAGTTTCCGGGTTTATCCACCGTGCCGCCCACGACAGCACGAAACCCGCCGCCACCATGAGCGAGGCGACGACCATCAGCCAGTCGGGGATCGAGAACCGGCGCCCGCCACTTCCCGACCCGGAGCCGAAACCCGCGCCCGTGCCCATCGCGTCGTAGCTGTCGTAGCCGCGGTTACGGCTCCGGCGGCGGCGCGAACGGCGTCCGTCGCGTGTGTCGTAGTATGTCATCTCACGTCGTGCCATAGTCCGCCGGTTGTTAAGAGTAACGATATATCTTCCTGCGCCTCAGCCACCACCACAGCAGCATCCACCCGAACAGCGCTCCGCCGAGGTGGGCGAAGTGGGCCACGTTGTCGGGCGAGAAGATCGAACCGCGGATCCCCAGGAACAGCTCCACGGCGCAGAACATCAGCACCGCCCACTTGGCCTTCATGGGGATCGGCGGGATGAGCGGCATGATTATGTCGTTGGGGTGCAGCATGCCGAAAGCCAGCAACAGCCCGTAGATCGCACCCGACGCCCCCACCGTCGGGACGTTGAGCGGCGCGCCAGTCAGCCAGCACACCAGCATCTGGATCACACCCGCGCCCACGCCGCACACCATGTAGTATATGAAAAAGCGGCGGCTGCCCATGTCCATCTCGATGAACCGGCCGAACATCCATAGCGTGAACATGTTGAAGATGATGTGTTCCCATCCTCCGTGCATGAACATGTAGGTGAGCGGCTGCCACACCCGGAACAACGGGCTCTCGGCCGGGAACAGCATCATGCTGTCGAGAACGTTCGCCATCACCTGATTCTCCGTCCTAATGGCGAGCCACGTCACTATCCACACCGCCGCGTTGGCTGTCATCAAATTTTGTACAACGGGCGTCATGCCCCATCTTCCGATCCTCACATTCATTGTCTGTGTCTATTTCAGTTTGTTTCTTATCTCTTCGGTCGTTATTTCGGCCATCACGGGCTTGCCCTGCGGGGTGAAACTCGGGTTGGCGGTGGCGGCCAGCGCTTTCAGCAGTTCACCGATCGCCTCGCCCGAGAGACGTGCGGCGGCCGTGGAGTTTCCCGCCCCGCTGCGTGCCATCACTGCCGCGAGTCGTTCGCGACGGGCCGCGGCGCCTGCGAAAACGCCGTCGCGCAGTTCGTCCAACATGCCGTAAACCACCTCGTCGAGAGCTTCGGCGGGCATGTCGGCCGGTGAGCCGTGTATCTCCACCGCATGGTCGCCCGCCTCGCGTATGTCGAATCCCAGCGCCGCGAACTCGCCCGCGTTGTCCCTCAGCAGCCCCGCGTCGTCCACCGACAGCGCCATCCGCTCGGGGAACAACAGCTTCTGGGTCGCACTGTGGCCGCTGCCCATTATCGTCCGCAGCCGGTCGAACAGCACCGCCTCGCGGGCCCTGCGCAGATCGACCGCCACGAACATCCCGCCCCAGAGCGCCGCGGCGTAACCATCGCCGATGTTCACCGCACCGGAGAAAACCTTCGGCGCCGACAACTCCTCGAAACTCCTCTGAAGGTCGTCGCCCGCCGAGACGATGTACTCGAACTCGGTGGGAAGATCGACAGGGAGGTCGGCGTGAGCACCCGCGGAGTGTCCGGCGGGAACGTCCGCGGGGCGGTCGTATTGTGTAAAAGGATTATACCCCCGGTCGCGAACCTGGGCAGGTTCGCGGAGGGTGGGATAGTACCCCGGGCCGACAGAGCCGTCCGAAGCCCCCCCCAGCACCGGTATCTCGATCCGTTCGTCGCCGTCGAAATCCATCATCGGCACGGCGCCCGACTTGGCGAGCGTCTCCCTCACGGCGGCGTTGACGATCTGCCACACGGCCGGGCCGTTGGTGAACTTCACCTCGGTCTTTTGCGGATGTACGTTCACGTCGATCTGCTCGGGGTCGATCTCAAGATAGAGAAAATACGGCGGCTGAACCGTTGCGGGGATCAGCTTTTCGTAGGCCTGCACCACCGCCTTGTGGAAATACGGGCTCTTGAAGAACCGTCCGTTGACGAACAGGAACTGCTCCCTGCACCGCTGCCGCGCCGACTGCGGGCGACCCGCGAAACCGTTCACCCTCACCAGCGACGTGTCGACCCCCACTTCGAGCATCCTGGCCCCCTTGCCCGCAATGCCCGTCACCCGCTGGTGGAGGCTGCCGGCCGGCAGGTCGTACACCGGTGCGTCGTCGCGCCAGAGCCTGAACCCCACCTCTGGATGTGCCAGCGCCACCCGCTGAAACTCGGTCGCGATGTGGCCGGACTCCGTGGTGGCCTTGTCCAGGAACTTTTTGCGCGCCGGGACGTTGTAGAACAGGTTCCTCACCCATATCTGCGTTCCCCTCGGCGCCGCCACGGCGCCCTGGCCTGCGAACGAGCCGCCGTTGATCTCTATGCGCGTACCCAGTTCGGCCTCTTCCCGGCGTGTGTGCATTTCGAGGTTCGCCACCGCCGCGATCGACGCCAGCGCCTCGCCCCGGAAGCCGAACGTCATGAGGGTGTAGATGTCGTCCACCGACGATATTTTGCTCGTCGCGTGCCGCTCGAAAGCCATCCTCGCGTCCTGCGGCGTCATGCCGCAGCCGTCGTCCTTGATCTGGATCAGCTCCCGGCCGCCGTCGCGGAAATGTACCGTGATCTCGCCCGCTCCGGCGTCCACGGCGTTCTCCACGAGCTCCTTCACCACCGACGCGGGGCGGTTGACCACCTCGCCGGCAGCGATCTGATTCGCAACGGAATCGGGCAGGAGCTTTATTCGCGACATTCCGGTTATTTGAAGTAGAACATCCAGATGAAGAACACGATGGCGGCCAGGATGACTATCCGCACCGGGATGCTTTGGGTCTTGCGTCGCCGTTTGCGCATCACATCGGAGGCGTGGGCCCCGCGACGCGCCGAGATGTGTTCGCGCAGGTACGCCCCCGGCACGTAGTTGTCGGGCGCATCCTCGCCGGCGGCGCGCGCGGCGTCGGCTTTGCGCTGCGCGGGCGTGCGATATCTGTCGCCCAGAACGATCTTCTTGCGGTTCTCACGCTCCTCGGCGTCGGGATCGTAGTAGCGCGGCCGGTAGTTGAACCCCCGCGGCTTTCGCTGACTGAAAAACAGTGCTGCCATAGTGTCGCTTATTTTGTTTGTTGTCCGGCCCACTCCTCACGCGTGAGTCGGCTGATGTGCTGCGTTACGGTTCGGCCTATCGTCGGCCAGTGTTTCTGTTCGGTGCGCACGTGGCGGAACCCGCACTTCTCTCCCACGCGGCGCGAGCGGTCGTTGCCGTCGAACCAGCCGCACCACAGCGTCGCGAATCCCCGCTCCTCGAACGCGCGGCGTATTATCCCGCGCGTCGCCTCGGTGGTGTAGCCGCGGCCCCAGAAAGGCTCGCCGATCCAGTAGCCGATCTCGGCCTCGTCGGCCGGCAGCAGCAGGTTGCTCGCCGGGCCGGCCATCAGGCCGATGCTCCCCACGGCGCGGTCGTCGGGCCGTATGGTTATCGCGTAAGTCCCGTCGGCGGACAGGATGTCGCGAATGACCCCGCGGCTGTTCTCCACACTGGTGTGCACCGGCCACCCCGCGACCGGCCCTATGTTCGGGTTGCCCGCGTACTCGAACAAACTCTCCGCGTCGGCCTCCCTCCACGGCCGCATCGTCAGCCTCTCTGTTTTCAGTGTATTCATAACATCGTTCGCCTGCGCAACGCCTTCGAGGCGCTCCTCGACCCGGACAAAGGTAAACAAAAAAACGGAACCGTCCCAATCACGCGGCCCGTCGCCGTCGGCGGGCGGGTCGCCCGACCCGGCTGCGAACAGGGCGCGCTCCCTGCTCCGTGTGACGCGGGGGGGTAACCGCGCCCGGGGCCTCCGACAGGGTGTCGCTCCCGAGCGCAACCATGTCCGAGACCAAAAATGCACTTGCGCTCCCGAGCGCAACCACTTCCGAGGCCAAAAATGCACTTGCGCTCCCGAGCGCAACCCCGTCCGAGGGCAAAAATGCACTTGCGCTCCCGAGCGCAACCACTTCCGAGGCCAAAAATGCACTTGCGCTCCCGAGCGCAAGTCACTTTTCGGGCGAAAACAGG